>JAZLFU010000095.1:0-13336 GCA_045615915.1 Oscillospiraceae bacterium | reverse complement strand
CTTTGCGTTCCGGCTTTGCCTCGGATTTGGGAGCGGTCTTTACCTCGCTCTTTTGAGCCGGTTTCTCTGCTTTCGTCGAAGCCGGTTTTTCCGTTTTTTCGGTCTTTTCCGCGGATTTTGCTTCCTGCTTTTTCTCCGTCTTCGGAGCTTCTTTCTTCTTTTCCTCTTTCGGAGCTGCCGCGGTGGCAAAATAAGAAGCGAAACTGCTTACTTCGTTTTTCTTCGTATAGTGCTCAAAAAGATAATTGAGTTCCTCTTCCGTAAGAACCGTTTGAGTTTTTTTCTGCGGGAACTTTTCCTCGAGCACGTCAATTACTTCCTTTGCCGGAAGTTTAAGATCCTTTGCAACATCTGCAACTTTATATTTTATATTGTCGATCATCTATGCGATTCCTCCAAACATTCATGCATTGTGTTCGCTGTCGATCAGCGTTTTGAACTTTTTTGCAAATCCGCTGTCGCAAACCGCAAGCACACCTGCACGCTTTGCAACGGCAAAACTTATTTCGTCCATAGTAAGTGGGAGTGCCGATATTTCGCATCCGTTTTCAATAGCCGCGGCCTTTATTCCGCGAACGGTTCTTTCCGAACAATCCTTTGCCAAAAGCACCAAAACTGCTTCGCCTTTTTGTATTGATTCGATTACCGTATCAAAACCAAGGAGCAGTTTTCCCGCCTTTCTGCAAAGTCCGAGCGAACCGGAGATCTTATCCGGCATCCGGCGTCAACTCCTTTTCAAGCGCATCATAAACCTCTTCCGGTATTTCGGAAGAAAACACTCTTTCAAGCCTTTTCGATTTTCTCGCTTTTTTAAGGCAATCAAGATTCGGGCAGATATATGCTCCTCTTCCCTGCGCCCTTCCGGTACTGTCAAGAGAAACTTCGCCTTCGGGGCTTTTCACCACCCTTATAAGCTCTTTTTTCGGTTTCATCTCTCCGCATCCCGTACACATTCTCATCGGGATCTTTTTCATGTGTTTCCCTCCCAAAAATCGTTAATGTGCCTTTATTGTTCCTCGCCCCAAAAACCGCTTTCGGGTTTGATATCTATCTTCCAACCGGTAAGCTTTGCGGCAAGTCTTGCATTCTGTCCTTTGTTGCCTATTGCAAGAGAAAGCTGTTCATCCGGAACTTTTACTTTGCATGATTTGTTTCCGTCGGGATCGATCTCAACGGAAACGACCTTTGCCGGAGAAAGCGCCGCCGAAATAAACTCAACGGGATCCTCCGAATACTGAACAACATCTATCTTTTCTCCGCCGAGCTCGTCAACTATCTTTGCGACTCTTACACCCTTTGCACCTATGCAGGCACCGACGGCATCGATATCGGGATCCTTGCTCCAAACGGCAAGCTTGGTTCTTGAGCCTGCTTCTCTCGAAACCGCCTTTACTTCAACCGTTCCGTCATAGATTTCGGGAACTTCTATTTCGAAAAGACGTTTAACAAGTCCCGGATGAGTTCTTGAAATCATTACCTTCGGGCCTCTTTCGCTCGCGACGACCTCAACTACATAAACCTTTATCCTTTCTCCGCCGAAGAAGGTTTCTCCGGGGATCTGTTCGGATTTAAGAAGGAATGCTTCGTTATGGTCTATTTCAAGAGTTACGTTTCCGCGAACGGGATCGGTGCTCATTACGGTTGCGGTAATTATCTCGTGCTCACGGCTTTGGAACTCTTTAAGTACCTGACCTCTCTCCGCCTCGCGTATACCCTGTTTTATCACGTGCTTTGCGGTCTGGGCGGCAATACGTCCGAATTCCTTTGTTTCAAGCGGAATATCAACAACATCGCCGAGCTGGGCTTTCTTATTGTATTTTACCGCTTTTTCAAGGAGTATCTGATTCATGGGGTCCTCCACGTCTTCAACAACGATTTTGCGGATTGCAACATCAAAAGTTGAAGTCGTTGGATCGATTATCACTTTCACGTCCTCGGTACCGACGTAATCTCTGCGAATTGCAATCGCAATCGCGTTTTCGATTTTTTCGCAAAGATATTCAACGGAAATGCCCTTTTCTTTTTCAAGCATTGTAAGAGCTTCAAAAAATTCTGCATTCATTTTTTAATCTCCTCCTAAAATTTCAATCGGCATCTTCCGCCGAAGTATCATCATTATCATAGTCGTAATAGAGTTTAATATAAGCCGTATCGCTCTTCGGAAAGGTGATAAGCGTTCCGTTCTCGAACTCAGCGGTAATAACTCCGTCGTTTATTTCGTTGAGCTGGAGCAGGAACTCTCTCTGATTATACCCTTCCGGTGCGCGAATGAATTTTACTGTCGCAAGATATCCGAGATAGCGCTTTATATGTTCATCGGTAATGAGCTTACGCTCGATTCCCGGCGAAGAAACTTCAAGGCAATAATGCTTTTCTATCGGATCCGCCTCGTCAAGAATGGGATCTATCATTCTGCTGAAATTTTCGCAATCCTCAATGGTAAGCCCGTCTTTATCAATGTAATAGCGGAGAAACCATTCCGTTCCCTCTTTTTCAAAACGCACGTCCCAAAGCTCAACGCCCACTTCCTTTGCAACAGGCTCCGCAAGCTCGGCGCAAATTTGAGCTGTGTTTTTCTTTTTGTTATCTCCCAAAAAGACACCTCCTGAAAAATTCTCTCAATCAACAGAAAAGAGCGGGCCTTTTGTTTCCCACTCTTTCATCTTACTCTATTCTACTATATAGTAGTATAACACTCTGTTTTATAAATTGCAAGGGCTTCTGTATACTTTTACATATAATATTTATTATTTGCTTGATTTTTTTCTTAATATCTCGTATTATATGAACAGCACTAAATAAGAAGGTAACGATTTAATTGTTTACAAATAAAAATAATTGTTCGGGTATGAGAAAACTTTATATCAAAAAAATGCTTTTGCGCACAACAATATTTCTTATTTCCGTAATAGTCTCATTTGCCGCACCGGAACAGTTTGACATAATATACGGAATGAATTTTTTCAAGAAATTCTATCTGTTTCATTTTCTGTGGCTCTTGTGGATAATAAATATGGTGCTGTATCTCATTCCCTGCCGGAAGTACCTGCCCATCGGCTCACAGAAATACCTCAAAAGCAGTTTTTGCCCTGCTGAAAAATATAATTCCGAAGAACTTTCCGTATTTGTAAAAGATAGCCGGCGCGGCGCTCTTAAAACTGCCGCCGTCTGGATAGCGTTAACTTCCGTCATCGGCATTCTGTATTTTGCAAAGGTCATCACCGCACCGATACTGCTGCTTATATCAATAGCTTTTTTTGTTTGCGATAATATCTGCGTGCTTTTCTGGTGCCCGTTCCGCGTTCTTTTTATGAAAAACCGCTGCTGCACTACCTGCCGCATTTACAACTGGGATCACGCCATGATGTTCTCTCCGCTGATATTCATAAAAGGATTTTTCTCCGTGAGCCTTTGCGTTTCCGCTCTGACAGTCTTTATAGTCTGGGAAATCTGTTTTATTCTTCACCCCGAAAGATTCTGGGAAAGCTCCAATGTTGCTTTGAAATGTCAGAACTGTACCGACAGGCTCTGCGGCAAAAAACGGATGGAAAACGAAAGCAGTATTACAAAATAACAAAATGCAGACGTCTTTATCAAGCGTCTGCATTTTTTGTTTTCCGATTATTATTTACAGGCATCAACAAACAGTCTGAAAAGCTTTCTTGAGCCTCCACAGGCCGAATACATTTTCTCCGGGTGCCATTGAACAAGAATGAAAAATCCGTAGCTTTTGTCTTCAAGCGCCTCGATAACTCCGTCAGATGCTTTCGCGGTAACGGTAAATCCCGGCGCGACGTCTTTTACCGCCTGGTGATGGAAGCTGTTCACCGCAAATTCCGTACTTCCGTATGCCTTCGCCGCCACACTGTCAGAATCCGCAAAAACCGTATGGGTTTTTATCTCCCCACTTTCCGTTTGGCTGTGATTCAGAATATCCGCCGGATATTCACTGTTTAGATCCTGATAAAGAGTTCCTCCGCGGCAGACGTTCAAAACCTGCGCTCCGCGGCAGATACCGAAAATCGGTTTTCCGGCGGCATAAACCGATTTGAAATACTGAAAATCCGCCTCATCTCTCGAAGGAGATACCTCTCCGAGCTTCGGCGAAGGTTTTTCTCCGTAGGTTTTCGGCTCAATGTCGATTCCGCCGCTGAAAATAAAACCGTCGCAAAGCTTTGTAAAATATTCCGCCGTTTCTTCACCCGAAGGAACAGGAAGCACAAGCGGAATCCCGCCGGCATCTTCAACCGACGCTACGTAATTTGAATAAAGTTCAAGTCTTTTTCTTTCTTCCGTATAATCCGGAATTATTCCGATTACAGGACGCATTATTTGTTTTCATCTCCTGTTATGTTTTCATACAAAGTGCCTTATGCGTTCCTCTTTGCAAAACACCGTTTCAAAGCGCTTTACTCCGAATCTTTCCGTAAATAGCCTGCATTTGCACAAAAAGAGATAATACGGATCGAACCCTTCATCGTAAAGGCCCTCGAAATTCCCCTGCCCCTTTGAAAAAATAATATCGGCATAATCAAGAACATTTTTTGCCTCATCGGAAAGCCTGTTCACAACGGTACCTGCCGCTTTTGTGCCGTTACCGATACAGCGAACAACAGACGTAAGCCCAACTTCCTTTGCGTCATCCATAGAAGCGTCATTTACCACGTTGCCTCCGCGCAATATAGTCGTGATCTCAATTTCCGGAAATTTCTTTCGGAGAATTTCAATAAATATTTTATCAAGGACTATTTCTCCGCAGTTATCCGTAAGATACGCGAGCCTTTTTGCATTTTTAAGCTCCGTAAGAAATACCGCATACTCCGCTTTATCTATCTCCACCGTTTCGGCTTTTGCCAAAAGAGTTTCAAGCGTATTTTCGTTTACGTCTTCCACAGCCATAAAATCAATATAATTCGCCGCCGCAACGAATTTTATTCCGCTCAAAATCGGATCCTCAGAATTTTCTATCCGGTTTTTTAAATAATCTTCTTTTTCCAAAAGGAGAAGATTATATTTCTTTTTCAGCTCTGAAAAATCCTCTTTTACACCCCAAAAATCGAAAAAGAGTTCATCCGCCCTTTCCGATATTCCGGGAGCGGATTCCAAAAAACGGAAATCCTCTATTATCTTTTCCAATTTTTCGCGGTATTCTCTTTTTCTGCTCTCATCGTAAAAAAGTTTTATCCGTTCTTCGTTTCTTTTTCTCAAACAGGCGATACAGGCTTCCTCCGCTTTCAAAACGCTCTCTCCTTTTTCAGCCTATTTCTTCGAGATATTCCTCAAGGCAAAGTCCGTTTTCCATAATATAAGCCGCCGCTTCCTTACCAACATAGCGATAATGCCATGGCTCATAAGTTATTCCGGTAATATCCTGTTTATCTTTGGGATAACGCAAAATGAAGCCGTATTCGGCGCAATGCTCATACATCCATTTGAAAGAATCAAACTTATCGTAATCGTGCTCAAGGTCGGAATAATATCCCCAATAATCAGACGATACGAGGTCCATGGCAAGGCCGGTATGGTGCTCGCTCGTTCCCGGAGGCGCAACCCATTTTGCCGCTTCGGTTTTTGCTGTTTCTTCGGCATAACCTGCGGCGATATACTGATTAACTTTACGTTCGTAAAGTTCCGCAGACTTTGAAACGGTGCGGTATGCGGAACAAAGCTGCATATCAAAACCGGCGGCTTTTGCTCCTTCAAGGAGTTCTTTTGCCAAAGAAGCCGCCTTTTTATCGAGCTGATATTTGCCCTGTACCGTTTCAAGCTCCGCCTCGTAATCATCCGGGATAAAATGAGTCGGGTTTACCAAAATAAGCTCATCATACCCATCGCTTTCCGTTTCGTTTTCGGAAACGGAAATTTCTTCCGGGTTTTCTGCCGGCAGTTCCTCCGGTACTTCTTCATTTTGATTTTCCGGCTCCTCGACGGGTACGTTTTCTTCTGCAATATCGGACGGAACTATCTCCACCCCGGAGCTTTCCAGGATTTCGCTCTGTTCCTGCGGTTCTTCGGTAATCTCCTTACTTGAACAGCCGCAAAGCAAAATCAAAAGAGCGAGAGTTACAGATAAAATTTTCAAACTATTATACCTCCATTTCACCGGCAGCGTACATTATTGCCGAAATCGCGGCTATCGGAGCGGTTTCACACCGAAGTATACGCGGGCCGAGGCTTGCGGCAAACACACCGTTTTCAATGGCGAATTTTGCCTCCTCATCGGAAAAACCGCCCTCCGCTCCTATCAGTATTGCGATACTGCCTCCGGAATATTTTTTCATATGTTCACGAAGCGGTATATCTCCGTGCTCAAAAAAGAGTATCGGGAGCTTCGCGGCGCTCATTTTCTTCACCGCGTTTTTAAAGCTCAAAAGCCCGCTCACCTCCGGAAGTCTTCCGCGCCCGCTCTGTTTTGCCGCTTCGTCCGCGATTTTTTGAAGGCGCTCGATTTTTTTAGCCATCGTCTTTTCATCGGGACGGGATATGCAGCGCGAAGTCAAAACCGGAACTATTCTTGAAACACCAAGCTCAACGGATTTTTGAACTATGTATTCAAACTTATCGAATTTGGGAAGCGCCTGATAGAGTATTACCTCAGTTTTCGGCTCCGCTTTTGAATCGCATCGTGAAACAACAGAAAGAACAACGCTCTCCGGACATATTTCCTTTATCTCACATTCCGCTTCCCTGCCGTTTCCGTCGCAAAGAACAAGCCTCTCTCCGATTTTCATACGCAAAGAAAGAGCGATATGTCTTGCGTCGCCGCCGGTTATCTCTACCGTATCGCTTTCCACTGAATCAACAAAAAATCTCGGCATAGGCTTCTCCTCAATATTCAACTAACTCGAAATCGCCGAAATAACGGCTTCCGAAAGGATTCATATCGGTAAAATCCACATCATAAAAGCTTCCGTAATGAGGTCTTTCGCCGTCGCAATATTTATAGAAATTTCCTTTGACCTTATGTCCGGGTTCAAGATAATGAACTCCGCAAAGGCTCTCAACAAGGGAAAGCGGCATTGTAAAACTGCTCGACCAGTAAACACCCTGCTCGTCTTCTCCTGAAAAAATCCTTACGGCCACTTTTTTCGAAATATCAATTTCCGTTTTGGAGGTTTCATCAATATATTTGCACAGAAGCTCTCCTTCGCGGTTTGTGGAAAACCAGAAATATTTCGTTCCGCCGTCCTCTTCCGGGAAAAACGAAAGCGCCGCACCGACCAGACTTTTTTTCTCAGGCGCAACTTCAAACGCAAGCATACGGAGATAGAAATCATCGTTCGATATACAGAGCCTTGCCTGGGCATAGGGTTTATAATCAGCCTTTTCAAGCGGATAATTTATTATTTTCGCCGCGGGAAGTGAATC
This sequence comes from Oscillospiraceae bacterium, assembly GCA_045615915.1. GTDB lineage: Bacteria > Bacillota > Clostridia > Oscillospirales > Ruminococcaceae > UMGS1668. The sequence continues at coordinate 5,968 of JAZLFU010000095.1, read as the reverse complement.
CCATACAGGCTCGCCGGTTATCATACTTATCGGAAACATTTATACTTCCTCCTTAAAGGGATATATCTATCTATGATTATATTTTACATTTGTGAATAATGCAACATTTATTTGTATTCAAAAAAAACATTTATTCTTATAACAGCTAATCCGTATTAAGCATTGACATATTTTTTCGGTTATTATATTATATATGTAGTTTTTATTTATATCGGAGGTATAATTTGAAACTGAAAAAAATATTTACGGTTATAATATCGGTTATCCTCGTTTTGAGCCTTGCTTCCTGCGATTCGTTTATGAGTATAGTCGATAAAATTATAGAGCAGCATGAAAGCAGCCAAAATTCCGAACCCGAAAAGCAGGAGGAAGCGGAGCTTGAACCCATTGTTGCCGATCCAAACTGGCCCGTTTCCGTTTTTGGAACAGAGCTTTCAGCGGCGCCGAAAAAAGTCGTCTGTGCTTCGCCCGCCCTCTGTGAATACATAAACGATATGGGGCTTTCCGAAAAACTTGACGGCATTTGCGGCGGCTGTTCTTTCAAAGGAGCCGAAAATTTCCCGAACATAGGCTCCGTTTCTCTTCCTGATATGGAAGTCCTTTCCGGGCTTTCTCCAAAATATCTTCTCACCTTCGCTCAATACGATGATGACAGCCTTATCAAACTGCAACAGATGGATACGGAGGTCATAATAATTGAAGCGCCGGAAAGCCTCGATTCTCTCCGCAATCTTTACCGCGAGCTTGCCGTTTTCTTCCTCGGCGCCGAAGACGGTAAGACGTACGGCGAGGACTACGTAAAGAAATACGATTCCGCCCTTTCCGAAATAGAATACAGCGGTGAAAAGGTTTCCGCCGCATTTCTTCGCCGCCTCGATTTTCTTATGTTTACCGGAGATACCCTTGCCGGAGAAATCCTTGCGAAAGGCTTTGATAACGCCGCAGGTGAATATACCGACTATGAATATCCGGAAGAAAACTGGAAAGAATTTGAGCCAAGCATAATTTTCGTTACCGGAAGGATCCATATTGAAGATCTTGAAAGCAACGAGCTTTATAAAAAGAAAATCGCAACAAAGGGAGATAATATCTTCTCCGTTGACCTTGACGCCATATCGGTCGGCGGACTTCGTTCTTTTGAGATAATAAAAGATATGCTCTCAACAGCATATAAAGATTATACCGACGGAAATGTTCTTGAACCGGCTTACCCGAGACTTTACAAAAAATAATTGCATACAAAAAGTCGTGCTCGAAATTTGAGCACGACTTTTATTTTTTATCAAACGCTGAAAAGAAGGTCGCGGTAGGTCGGGAAAGGCCAATATTCCGCGGAAACGATCTCTTCAAGAGAATCCGCCGCGGCGCGAAGCTCATGCATACTTTCATGAAGCTCATCGCATACGAAATGCGCTTTCTCGCTGCAATCCTCGATTTCTTTCGCAGATTCAGCCTTTTTCTCCACCGCTTCAAGCCTTGCCAGAAGTTCGGAGCAAAGGCAGTCTATTTTCTTTATAAGTACGGTTTCAGGAGAATTATCTATACTCATTCCGATAGCTTTCTTTGCTGCTGCTGTTTCCGCAAGAGATTTTTCATAGGCAAGGCATGAAGGAAGAATATCCTTTTTCGCCATATCCGCCATAGTAAGAGCTTCTATCAGAATTACTTTGCTGTAATTTTCAAGGAGTATATCTCTTCTCGAAACGATCTCACTTTCCGTAAATATCTTTTGGCGGCTGAAAAGCTCGATGTTTTTCCTATCCGAAAACTTTTCAATTGCTTCAACGGCATTCGAAAGATTAAGCAAGCCGCGGCGCTCCGCCTCTTTTTTCCATTCATCGGAATAGTTGTTCCCGTTGAAAATTATGCGTCTATGCTTATGTACCGTTTCGGCAATAATATTGAGTACTTCTTTATCAAAATCCTTTGCCTTTTCAAGCCTGTCGGCAAACTCTCCGAGCACGTCCGCCATCATTGTATTGAGCATGATATTCGGCCCTGCTATCGAAAGGCTTGAACCCGGCATACGGAACTCGAATTTGTTTCCGGTAAACGCAAAGGGAGAAGTTCTGTTGCGGTCCGTCTTATCCTTTTTAAACTCCGGAACGGAAGAAACGCCGGTATCCATAAGGACAACATCATTGTGCTCTGCATTCATTCCGGATTCCACCGATTCGAGTATCTTTGTTATATCGTCGCCGATAAACATAGAAATTATCGCGGGAGGAGCTTCCGAGCCGCCGAGCCTTCTGTCGTTTCCGGCGGTTGCAACGGATATTCTTAAAAGGTCCTGGTTTTCATCGACGGCTTTAAGCATTGCCGCAACAAACAAAAGAAATTCTTTGTTGTTTTCCGGCTCTTTTCCGCCTTTAAAAAGATTTTTTCCGGTATCGGTAGCAAGAGACCAGTTATTATGTTTTCCGCTTCCGTTTACTCCGTGGAACGGTTTCTCATGAAGAAGGCAGGCAAGCCCGTGTTTTTCCGCCACCTTTTTCATTATCTCCATAGTGAGCTGGTTATGGTCGGTCGCGGTATTTACATTGCTGAAAAACGGAGCAAGCTCGTGCTGGCTCGGCGCTACTTCGTTATGCTCGGTCTTTGCGTAAACGCCGAGCTTCCAAAGCTCAATATCAAGGTCGTGCATAAAGGCGGCAACCCTCGGACGCAAAGCTCCGAAATAATGGTCCTCCATCTCCTGACCTTTCGGCGGCTTTGAGCCGAAAAGAGTCCTTCCGGTTATAACAAGATCTTCGCGGCGCTCGAACTGTTTTCTGTCGATAAGAAAATATTCCTGCTCCGCGCCCACATTGACCGTTATTTTTTTGGTATCGGTATCTCCGAAAAGGCGCACTATTCGGAGAGCCTCTTTGCAAACAGCCTCGGTCGAGCGCATAAGAGGAGTTTTTTTATCAAGCACCTCTCCGCTGTATGAACAGAAAACCGTCGGTATACAAAGAGAGCCGTCTTTTACAAAAGCATAGGAAGTCGGATCCCAGGCGGTATAGCCTCTTGCCTCGAAAGTGGCACGGAGTCCTCCGGAAGGGAAACTCGAAGCATCCGGCTCACCCTTTATAAGCGCCTTGCCGGAAAAATCCATTATAACCTTGCAGTCGCCGCTCGGAACGATAAAAGAATCATGCTTTTCCGCGGTTATACCGGTCATGGGCTGGAACCAATGTGTATAATGAGTCGCTCCCTTTTCGATTGCCCAATCCTTCATTGCCGAGGCAACGGCATTCGCTATCTCGATATCTATCTCGCCGCCGCAATCAATTATCTCTTCAAGTCGGGAATAGATATTACTGTTCAGGCGCTGTCGCATGACCTCACGGTTAAAGACCATACTGCCAAATATTTCGGGAACGTCAGTCATTGCAAAAACACCTGCTTTCTATAAAATAATATGTTATATATTAACACCCGTTTTGAAATATGTCAACAAAACAGCGAAAATATATATAAAACAACTTTTTTAAGTGATATAATGTTCTTTGAAGGAAGGAAGTGATATCCTTTGTCAGAACGCGAAGAAAAATTCGAACGTATGCTTTCCGATATAAAAGAAAAATACGCTTCGATAAACGAGAAAATGGCGGTGCTTAAAGGTGAAGATAAAACAAAATCAGCAACCTATCGCCAGCTCCTCGGAGATAAACTCGTCTATAAAAATCTGCTCTCCATGTATAAAATATACGGACTTATCGATGACGAAATATAATATTATTCCGTTGCCGGTTCAAGCAAAGTGAGCGTCTTGTTCTCTGCATCGAGGCGGCATTTTACACCTATTGGCAAAACGCAGATAGGCTCCGCATGGCCTATATTCACGTTATAAATTATCGGAAGCTCCGGGTGGTTTGCTTCTTTCGCAACCACTCTCCGGTAAACTTCTTTATATGGCTCATATTTGCTTCTTTTTGCCGGTTTTCCGACTATAATTCCTTTTATAACGTCGAATATTCCCTGGGCGGTGAAATTCCGTAAAATCCACGTGAGAGTATCGCAGGACATATCCATTTCGCTTGTTTCAAGGAAAAGTATTTTATCTTTCCAGTCATCAAGGGAAGGCCAGAGAGAAGTTCCCAAAAGCTCGATAAATACGTCAAGACAGCCGCCGAAAAGCTCACCCTCGGCAGTTCCGCCGCCGTTTATTACCTCATACCCGATTTCTTCCGGGTGGTAAGGTTTAAGCACGTTTATATTCTTCTCATCCCACCAGATTTTTTCGTCCTCATCATCGTACCAATATGGCGCGGACTTGATTTCAAGAGCGGGTTTCGGCTCGAAAAGGGTATCTTTTATCGCGTTCAGAGTATAGTCGTTTATTTTTACATATTCGGAAAAATTCGTGAGAACAGTCGCGCCGTAATAGGATACAAGCCCGGCTTTGTGCATCATGAAATGATTGGAAGTAGTATCGGAAAAACCCGTAAATATCTTCGGATTATTTTTGAGCACGTCAAAATCAATGTACGGTAAAAGGCGTATGGTATCATCTCCGCCTATGGCGCTGAAAATTGCTTTTACCGAAGTATCGGAAAACGCTTCCATAAGGTCGGCGGCCCTTTTTTCCGGATGGTCGGAAAGATACTCAATACCTTTGAGAGCGTTGGGCATAACCTTTACTTTAAGCCCGAAATCCTCCGTAAGGCGTTTTTCCGCTATATATAACCTGTGTATCGTATAGTCTTCGCCGAGAATTCCGCTTGAAAGGCTTACTATCGCAACCTCGTCGCCCTTTTCAAGATGCTTTGGTTTTATCATTTTATCACCGCCTTTACTCTACTCATAACATTATAATATTAAAACGTTTGTCTGTCAAAATTTTATCATTATGTTTATCAAATTTTATATCATTCAACTATTGAAATCACATATAAAATATTTTATAATAAATTGTTAGTTAAATTTATGTTGGAGGCGAAATATATGCAAAATAATGTACGTCCCGAATCCATGCAGCGCATAAACACTCCTGCTCTTGCGGAAGAATTTGTCAATGAACAGGTAAAGCTTCTCCGCGAGCAGATAGGCGATAAAAAAGTCCTTCTTGCGCTTTCCGGCGGTGTTGATTCCTCCGTTGTTGCCGCGCTTCTTATAAAAGCAATCGGCCAGCAGCTCGTTTGTGTTCACGTAAACCACGGTCTTCTCCGCAAAGGCGAGCCCGAACAGGTAATAGAAGTTTTCCGCAACCAGATGAACGCAAACCTTATTTACGTTGACGCGGTCGACCGTTTCCTCGATAAGCTCGCAGGAGTTGACGATCCCGAAACAAAGAGAAAAATTATCGGCAAAGAATTCATTGAAGTTTTTGCCGAAGAAGCAAAGAAGCTTGACGGAATCAACTTCCTCGCACAGGGAACCATCTATCCCGATATTCTCGAAAGCGACGGCATAAAATCCCATCACAACGTAGGCGGTCTTCCTCCGGAGCTTAACTTTGAGCTTGTCGAACCAGTAAAATTCCTTTACAAAGACGAAGTCCGCGTAGTAGGTAAATTCCTCGGGCTTCCCGACAATATGGTTTACCGTCAGCCCTTCCCCGGCCCCGGCCTTGGCGTTCGCTGCGTAGGCGCAATCACCCGCGACCGTCTTGAAGCCCTCCGCGAATCTGATGCAATACTCCGCGAAGAGTTTGCAAAGAACGGACTTGAAGGAAAAGTCTGGCAGTATTTCACCATCGTTCCTGATTTCAAATCCACCGGTATTCTCAACGGAAAACGCACCTTTGAATGGCCCGTTGTTATCCGTGCCGTCAACTCCATCGATGCGACTTCCGCAACTATTGAAGAGATCCCTTATGAGCTTCTCCACCATATCACCGAGCGCATTACCACCGAAGTCAAGGGCGTCAACAGAGTGCTTTATGATTTAACTCCGAAGCCCGTCGGAACAATAGAGTGGGAATAATTTCAAAAAGCGCCTCAGGGGCTTATTTATGAGCCTCTGAGGCTTATTTTTTTGTCTT
>JAZLFU010000094.1:0-7155 GCA_045615915.1 Oscillospiraceae bacterium | reverse complement strand
TAAAGAAGAATTTCGAGGTTTTGACAGCGGAGGGCAAAAAATCCGCGCTCCTTCCGGTACACAATAAGGAACTCGCAAGAGAACTTACCGGCCAGCGCGATGAAGTACCGCGTTTTTGTACGAGCACGAGAGCGAATTTCTTTACAAGATTCCTTGAACTTTCATATAGAGACGATGCGACCGAAAGCATTGCGAGAACGGTGGCTCCGCTTGTATTCTGCGGCTCGATACTTGTCGGTATAGTGTCGTTCTTCCTTAACGTAAGTATTGCCGATTCGATAATAGGATTTGCGGCAGCGCTTTGTGTAGCGTCTCCTTTCTCCGCAACTTTGGCGGGAGCGCTTCCTGTTTTCCGCTCATGCGCCGCTCTCAATGAACAGGGCAGTGTTATGGCGGGCGGATATACGGCGGAAACCTTTGCCGAAACGGATTCGGTTTTGCTCGATATCGAACAGCTGTTTCCGGACGGAAGCATAGTGCTTCACGGAATAAAGACTTTTTCACAGGGAAGAATAGACGAAGCCATTCTTGATGCGGCTTCCGTAATATGCAGTACGAGAAATACCCTCGAAAGCATTTTTATGAACGTTGTTCAAGGCGACAGAAAATTACTGAAACCTGTTGATACGATAATTTATGAGGACGGAATGGGACTTTCCGCATGGGTTGGCGGAAAACGGGTTCTTATCGGAAACCGTGAGCTTATGATAAACCACGGAATAGATATTCCCTCTCATGATTATGAAAATAAATACGTCGGAGTCGGAAAAGATATCCTTTATCTTGCAAACAGCGGAGAGCTTACCGCTATGTTTGTTTTGAGCTATCACGCGGATAAAGACGTTTCGAGATCTCTCGGAATTATGGCGGAACGCGGGGTAAGGCTCGTAATAAATTGCAGCGACCCCAATATCACAATAGAAAAACTTGTAAAGCTTTTTGGATATCCGAAGAGCCAGCTTAAACTCCTTTCTTCAAAATATCAGCAAAAATGCGCGGAGCTTACCCAGGAGCGTGAAACTGCTCCGGCGGCGGCAGTATATAACGGAAATCTTAATGAGCTTTCCGATCTCATAAACTGCTGCGGAATAATCCGCCAGTCTTCATTCACCGCGGCGCTTCTTGAACTTATAGAGATACTGCTCGGCTTCGGGCTTGTGGCGTTCTTCCTGTTCACAGGAAACATTACGAGTCTCGGAATGTATATGCTGTTGGGATTCCAGCTTTTCTGGTTTATTGCAATAATTTTGGTCGTGATGATCAGAAAGAAGATTTGATGTCATAATATCATTTTTTGATATTCTTCATATTTCTTTTTCCTTTCCTTGGACAACACCCTGTATGGCTTTTGCTATACAGGGTATTGTCTTTTTTCGGAAAAATATTCTGTGAGATTATATTTAAAATTTTATGTTGCAAGAAACATTGAAATAGTGTATCATATATAATGTATGGTTATATCTGTATTTTTAAGTAATATTTAACTTATTGACATAAATGAAAAAACTATTAAAGGAGGAAGATCCTTTGCTTACAGAAGAAAGATCCCTTTGTATGGGTTGTATGTCAAAGCTTGATGAAGACGGAAAATGCCGCTGCGGATACAATGAAGATGAACCGATAGATTCCCAATGCCTTGCCATAAGATCTACTGTCGGAGGAAAATACCTTGTCGGGAAAATGATACGTATGGATGGCGAAGGTATTACTTATATAGGACTCGATAAAGAAAACGAAGAACGTGTTTACGTCCGCGAATTTATGCCTCAAAAAATGGCGAAAAGAAACGAGCTTACCGGAGAGGTAGTTGCTTCCAAAGGCTCTGAAACAGAATATAAAATGCTCATGTCCGATTTTTTGGATCTTTTTAAAGCGCTCCAGAATTTCCGCCACAGCGAAAATATCGTTCCCGTTACGGATATTGTTTATGATAACGGAACGGTTTACGCAATATATAAATGTATCCAAACAATCTCTTACGGAGATTATCTTATCCATAACGGAGGAGAATTCACCTGGCCGCAGGTAAAGAAGCTTTTTATGCCTCTTTTCACAACGCTTTCGTATCTCCACAGCAACGGATTTATCCACAGAGGTATTTCTCCCGAAAGCATAAGAGTAAACGCAAAGGGAAAGCTTATGCTTTCTTATTTCGGAACGAGTTCACTCTATATGAGAGGAACGCCGATAGAGCCGACTATTTCGGAAGGATATACGGCTCCGGAGCAGTATTCCGTGTCCGATTGGCAGGGGGAGTGGACTGACGTCTATTCGATAGCGGCGGTATTATATAAATCACTTACCGGAACTTTGCCCGCCGGAGCGGATTCCCGTATGGAAAACGACCGTCTTTGCTCTCCGGAGGAACTTGACGGAAATATCCCGGGAAACGTTTCGGACGCAATAATGAACGCGATGACGCTTAAAGTAGAATACAGGACGAGATCGGTGGACGATTTTACGGCGGAGCTTTTGGAATCCACAAAATCCAATACCGTTCTCTACGATCCCAAGACCGCGGCGGAAAACGGAATTGATATCGGTATTTTTGCCGAGAGCGAAGAACCAAAAGAGAAAAATGTGAAAAGACGCTCCGAAAGCAGAAAAAAAGAAGCGAAAAAATTCAGAGTTCCCTGGGGACTTGTTGTTTTTATTGCCGCACTTTTGATACTCGGAGGAATAGTATCTTTCATTTTCAGATATACGGAAATCCTCGGATTCGGAAATAAAAAGCCAAACAATTCTTCCGAATCGGAAAGCGCTTACACTTCGGGAGAATCGGATACCGAAAACAGTTATAAAGTTTCCGTTCCGAACTTTGTCGGAAGAATGAAAGATACGGTCGAAGGAAACGAACAGTATGATCAATTCGTTCTTCTGTTTGAAGAAGCAAGCAACCAGTCCTATAAAGAGGGAATGATATTCGAGCAATCCGTAAATTACCGTACGCAGGTTGACGAAGGAACGGAAATAACGTTAAAAGTGAGCACCGGTCCGGAAAAAGTTCCGATGCCGCAATGCGTAGGGCTTACCCTTGAAGAAGCAGGCTCTCTCCTTTCCGGAATGGGAATTGCCTACCAGGCTATGCCGAATTTCAGTACGGAGCATGAGTACAATGTCGTCTATGAACAGACCGTTGCGGAGGGCGATGAGGTCGCGCTTGGAAATACGCTTGCAAAGGTAACTATTTTCTACGGCGCGCAGGATAACAGCGAAACCACCCATACTTATAAAGATGATGACGACGGTGTTATCGTTATAGGCAAAAGGAATTGACGTAAAATAAAAAGAGCGGGTATTGAAATGCCCGCTCTTTTTGTATATTGATTTTAATTAGAAATCAAAGGCTTCGTGTATGACTTTTACGGCTTTATCTGAATCGTCGCGGTTTATCAAAACGGAAACCTTTATTTCAGAAGTCGAAATCATCTTTATGTTTATATCCGCGTCTGCAAGAGCTTCAAACATTTTTGCGGCAACACCGGGATGGCTTTTTATTCCGGCTCCGACTATTGAAACCTTTGAAACATAGTCATCACATTCAATGGATTTCGCATTGAAAAGTTCCGCAACTTCTTTAAGAGCTTCCATTGCTTCGTTCTTTTGGCTGTTTGCAACGGTGAAGCTTATATCCTGGGTATTGTTGCGGCCGAGGGACTGCAAAATTATATCTACGTTTATGTTTTTTGAAGCAAGTATACTGAAAATTTTAAATGCGATTCCGGGTACGTCGGGTATCTCAGTTATTGATATTCTTGCGGTATCATTGTCGCGGGTAACTCCGCGTATAAGCATTTTTTCCACTTTAACGACCTCTTTCAATATTGTTCCGGGTTTGTTTTCGAAGCTTGATAAAACTTCGAGCCTTACGCTGTATTTTTTAGCCATTTCAACGGATCTTCCGTGAAGCACTTGAGCACCGAGATTTGAAAGCTCGAGCATTTCGTCATAGGTTATCGCGTCAAGCTTCTTTGCGGAAGGAACCAGTCTCGGATCTGCGGTATAAATGCCGTCGACGTCGGTATATATCTGACAGATATCTGCTTTGAGCACGGCGGCAAGAGCAACCGCGGAAGTATCAGAACCTCCTCTTCCGAGTGTGGTAATGTCTTCGTAACGGTTGATACCCTGAAATCCGGCAACTATTACTATATTTTGTTTGGAAAGCTCGTTTTCAAGCCTTTCCTTGTCTATGCGGCGTATTCTTGCACAGCCGTGGGAGGCGTCGGTCTGAAGTCCGACCTGCCAGCCTGTCAGCGAGATTACCGGATATCCGAGTTTTTCTATTGCCATTGCGAGAAGCGACATTGACATTTGTTCTCCGGTTGAAAGAAGAACGTCCATTTCCCGCTTTGACGGGGACTGATTTATTTCGAAAGCTTTTTTTATAAGGTCGTCTGTTGTATCTCCCTGGGCGGAAACAACCGCGACCACGCTGTTTCCTGCCGAATATGCGTCGGTTATTATCTTTGCTGCCCGACATATTCTTTCGGCATCGGCAACGGAGCTTCCGCCGAATTTCTGTACTATTAAGCCCATATATATACCTCAATCCGTAAAACTTTCCGTGCCGGAATTATCGGTCTCCAAAATGAGAGCTTTCCAGTTCGGATACTCGTCTGATAAAATTTTTTGAGCGAATTTTTCCGCTTCTTCGTGATTTCCTCTGTAAATCGCCATGATCGTCGAGCCTGCGCCGCTTATGTATGAAGCAAGCGCACCGTTTTCCAAAGAAGAATTTATTATATTTTCACTTCCCGGAATAAGCGGAAGGCGGAACGGCTGATGCAGACGGTCTTTTGTGCCTTCCATGAAATTCTCGTATTTCCCGAGGGCAAATGACGAAGCAAGGAGGGCCGCTCTCGATACGTTAAAAACGGCATCGCCCAAACCGGTTTCTTTTGGAAGAACCGCTCTCGCATCCGCTGTTTTAAGTTCGAAATCCGGAACAAAAGCGCAGAATTTGAGTTCACTTTTCAGCTCGCATTTCGTATAAAAAACCTTTTCGTTTTCCATGGCGCAAACGGTAAGTCCGCCGAGAAGAGCCGGAGCCACGTTATCCGGATGACCTTCTATTTTCGCGGCGATACCGAGCAGTTCGTCTTTATTCAAAGGCCTTTTGCAAAGCTCGTTTGCCGCCGCAAGACCGCCGACTATACACGCGGAGCTTGAACCGAGGCCTCTTGCCATCGGGATATTGTTTGTTTCGATTATTTTCAAACCGCAGAAAGGTTTTCCACAGATTTCATACAGCTTCTTTGCGCTTTTGTAAATAAGATTTTCTTCGTTATTCGGAACAGAAGAACCATCGGAGGAGGATATATCACAGCCGTCGTACTCTTCTGCGGAGACGATATTATAGAGATCAAGCGCCACACCGATGGAGTCAAAGCCGGAGCCGAGATTTGCGGTGCTCGCAGGTATTTTTATTTTTATCATTTTTACGTCCTCGAAAAATTTTCCTTATGATATATTATTCGAATACGGGTATTTTTGATATGATTTTTTCGCCGTGCTCAAAGCTTTTTCCGGCGTCGAGAAGTTCGTTTTCATCAAAAGGCCCTGTGATAAACGAGCGATCGGAGCTTGTCCTTATGAAATATTTCTGCTTTTGATAAGGAAGGATTTTTGAAGTTCTGTTTTCTTTTGCATCCCAGAATATTTCGGGAATTTTGCCCTTTGCCTTCGATATCTCGATTATATCGGAAACAACGGCGGATGCGGTAGGCATTTTGCCCGCTCCGCTTCCGTAAAACAGTACCTCTGCATTGTTTTCTGACCTTATGAGCACGGCGTTGTTTACTCCGCTTACAGAGGAGAGAATAGATGAACGCTTTATGAGAGTGGGAGAGACCTCCGCGGATATATTGCCGTCAGGAAGGACTTTTGCCCTTACCAAAAGCTTTATCAAATATCCGAGTTTATCGGCAGAAGCAACGTCTTTTTCGGTTATGTTTGAGATACCTTCCGTCTTTATTTCGGAGGGCAATATTTCATATCCCCAGATAAGCGATGAAAGTATCGCCGTTTTTCGGCATGCGTCTGTTCCGAGCACGTCCGCATCCGGACAAAGCTCCGCGTATCCGAGCTTTTGGGCTTCTTCAAGAGCGCAGTCGTACGATGCTCCGTCGGAGAACATTCGTGTAAGTATATAGTTGGTAGTTCCGTTTAAAATCCCGGCTATTTCAGTTATAACGTCATGAGCCATACATTGACAAACCGGGTGTATAAGCGGTATTCCGCCGCCTACGCTTGCTTCGAATAGAAAATTTACGTTTTTCTCCTTTGCGAGTTTAAGAAGTTCTGCGCCTTTTTCCGCAACAAGTTCTTTGTTGGAGGTTACAACATTTTTTCCGTGCTCGATTGAGCTTTTTACGTATTCGTAAGCCGGATTTAAACCTCCCATAGCTTCAATGACAGTATTTATTTCATCATCATTTTCTATCAAAGAAAAACTGCCGACAAATTTGCCGGCATAGGGTGATGAAGAAAAATTTCTTTTATCAAATATAGATTTAAGCTCTATTGCTTCCTTTCCGGCTCTTGAAAGAACGAATTTTTCACTTTGTATTATTTCGGCAACTCCCGATCCAACGGTTCCGTGCCCTAAAAGCGCGATTTTCATTATTTCACTTCCTCTCATTGAGGCTTCTGCAGTTGACAACGCCGTTTATCGTGCGAAGCGCTTCACGAAGGGAATGCTCGTCGGTATTGAGTTCTCCGGTATTGAAAGAGATGGTTACGGGCGCTGCGCCGTCTATCGGTATATTTTGATTTATGGTAAGAACGTTTGCTCTGTATTTGGAAAGAGTGCTCAAAACTTCGGAGAGGACTCCGGGCTTATCCATAAGAGTGAGGTAATAGTTGACTATATTGCCTCTGTCGTCATCGCTGAAAACAGAAACTCCGTCTTTATATTTGTAGAAAGCGCTTCTGCTTATTCCGGCAAGCCTTGCCGCTTCGGAGGAATTTTTTGCGATTCCCTGTGAAAGAAGCCGCTTTGCCTCAATTACCTTCAAAAGCACTTCGGGAAGAAGATCGGAATTTACTATTATTTTCGAGATGTTTTCCATGAATCAGTCCGCCTCCAAAATACAGATGTTTTTTGCTTGAAAACAATATAACATTAAATACTGAAAAATGCAATACTTTTTT
>JAZLFU010000093.1:0-1882 GCA_045615915.1 Oscillospiraceae bacterium | reverse complement strand
AGCGCTTGCCCTTACGCTTTCCTCCTGTTCGGAGAGCGCCGCGGGTTTCGCGGATAATATCGCCGGGCTTATCCCAAATGATATCGAGGCGGTAATATCGAGGATATTCGGAACGGAAACCTATACCGAAGATCATGAATTCGAGCTTTCGGAAGGCTACGTAAATATGCTTAAAAACGGCGGTTACCATATCGTCTATCATCTTGATGACGGTACCGAGGTCGAATACGGCTATAACGGAGTGCGCTACGGAACGAGCTATCCTGAGCCGGACGAGATAACCGACACCACCGAGCTTCAATACGATGAAAACGGAAACGTTATTGTTTCATCGATTCCCCATGAACATATTGTTCTTTTTGAAGGTATCTATTACTATATCGACGATAACCAGGCAAAAATGTTTACAGTAAATCCCGCGGAGTATAAAGCGGTTCCTTTTGAGATCTGTACCGATGATATAACCTTTGATTCCGTCGGATATTCCCAGTTTGCCGGTGAAAAATGCCGGGCGGAAAAATACAGGACCGCAAAAGGCTCCATAACCTTCTATTACGATAATCTTATCCTCAAAGGAATAATCTTTTCCGGGGAAACGAATGTTGCGCTCAATAATATAACCCAGTTCAATAAATATTTGAGCAGCAGTCTCGTTTCAATGCCATCCACCTACGAGATAGTGGAATATTGGAAAGCGGAGTGATTTGGGCGAAGATCAATATAAAAAAGCGTCTGCCGAAGTTTTTCAGCAGGCGCTTTATTTTGTTTACCGGTTCTCCATATGCAAAAATCAAAATCGGCTAATGTTTTTTGCGAATTCACTTTTTGATATGTTCGCTTATCATTATGACAATTCCGCCGGGCGATTTCATAAGTTGGGATTTTGAAAATTCGTTGTTTTTCAGTTCGCCGGAAGCGGAAAAGCCCATATCGGAATAAAATTCTTTCGCTTCTTCAATATCGTCAACATTTATGCGAGTGATCTGAAGATCGGTTTCGGCGGTATCGGAATAAATTATTCCCGTTCTGAAGCCGTTCGGGTGCTCCATGATATATTCGGTATTTCCGTCTTCGATGATGTTTTCCTGTTTATGCGCCACAAGAAAACCGAGCTGTTCCATTAAAAAAACGTTGTCGTCTACGTTCTTTGTTATAACGGCAGGGTAAAAAGAAGTTATTTTCATGATGTTTTCTCCTAAAATTTGTGTATTATATTTGAGAATACAGCTCATTCCCAATGGTAAAATTCGTATTCGATATGCAATATCTGCGACAGGCGACAGATACTTTTTATATGCTCCGGCAAACGGAATGCTATAAATTCGGCAAATTCCCAGACAAAAACCCAAGCCACGATCTCAAAGAGACTGTTTATCCAAAGAGAAAGTATATCTTTAAACACATTGTAATACAGATATTCCAAAATGATTCCGAGTACAGCCAACAAAGAGAATGAAGTGAATTGTTTTGTGAGTTCTAAGAGCGCGTTCTTTTTAAGTTGGGCTATATATTTTCTGAAACCTATAAGAGCACTTTCAAATATGCTTTTATCCGAAACATTTGATGATTCATAAACGGAGAGAAGTGTAGGTACATTGGTGCCTTAAGGATAAACGGATACATCTATCTCCGAATGAAGGGTAGGGTACATCGCGTTTGTGCATACAATATTTTCGGTGAAAGAAGAGAAAAACTCCGAGTACAACGGTACTGTTATTTTCTTGCTTTTATCTTGCACTGTATCATTTTTTCTTTTCGACATACGAAATCACCTCTGTTGATTATAATATAACTAATTATTATAACTTTTTCAAGGGAGTTTTGAAACAAAAACAAAACTTTTTGGAACGACTTTCGACAAATTCCGTGTATTTTTTAGCTT
>JAZLFU010000092.1:0-3815 GCA_045615915.1 Oscillospiraceae bacterium | reverse complement strand
CTTCCAGCTTTTCACATTCAACGAAAACGGTCCTGTTAAAAGCGCAAGCTACCCTCTCGGCAGCAGCAGAATGGCGAAAAAACATTCTTCCGGCAAAATACCCACTCTTTCCGAAATATCCGATATCAAAAACGAAATTTTTTCCTCTTTAACCGATACCGGTTTTGAAAAATCCGGCGGAAACCTCCTTGCTATGGGAGGCACCGCAAAAACGTTAAAAAAATTATACTTTTCCGCTCTGGGAAAAGAAGGTACCGTTCTTCTTTCCGATATTTCCGTTATGCTCAAGCTCCTTTCGGAAGAACCGGAGGAAGCCGCCGAACTGATTGAAGAAATAGAGCCCGAACGCGTTCATACGCTCGTTCCTGGAATAGCTGTTCTTTCCGCAATAACCGAATATATGGGCTGCGACGGAATAGACGTATACTCAGTAGGCGTTCGCGAAGGATTCCTTGAAAGTATTTTGAGCGGCGATGACGGCGGAGGCCAAAATATTCTCGATTTCATTCTGAACAATTTATAATAAATATCCACCCGTTTTTATGCGGGTGGATTTTTTATATCGTAAGTTCAAAAAGCTGGGCGATTATATCCCAGGTCGCTTTATCAAGGGTTCCGTCTTCGTTATCGATATCTGCGCATCTTTGCACCGTCTTTATGGATTCAAGCGTTGTTCCGTCATTTATACCGTCAAGCTCAATATCGTCAAACCCGCAATACTTTTTTGATATCTCCCTGAACATAAGCTGAACGAAATATACCGAACGGCGACGCTCACCCGCTTTTGCAATACTTACCGTATCAATAAAAGGAACAATCGGAAAAGGATGATCTGTATTCGCGCTGTGTTTATTCGCGCTCTCATTTAAAGAATCCCAGGTTTCATTATCAACTATCCCGTTTGGCTCAAATCCTCTGTCCTTCTGATATGCTTTAACAGCTGCAGCAGTTTCGTTTCCGAAAATTCCGTCAACAAAAACCTCCGGTATTTTTTCTTCATTTTTGCTTATTATTCTCAATGATTGCTGTATCTGGCGAACGCTGTTTGAATAGTCGTTTCCCTTCATATATTTTTTCTCCTTATATATCATACTGAAAGGGTATAGCCCGGATATTGCCCGACGTTCGGAACGGAAATCGCTTCGTTAAAATACTTTTGCGGAACGTTTTTAAGTATTCCTACATAGGCGTCATACAGAGCATTCCAGGTTTGTCTTCCGACAATGCCGTCTATTGTAAGTCCCACAGTGCGCTGGAAATTTATCACCTGGTCCTCCGTTGACTTATCAAAATTTCCGGTTATATTCACCCTTCCGACTTCATTATAAAAAGTGCCTATTACATTTATGTAATACTGCAAAAGCGTTACAAGATTTCCGCTACTTCCAAGAGAAAGCGGCTCGACAAACTGTGTCGGTATGCTCGAAAGCAAAACTCCCTCACCGTAAAGCTCCGCTATTCTTTTTACCGAAGCGTAAATATATGATATTTTATACCAGGTTGCCGAGCCGACAACTCCGTCCTGGGCAAGATTGAAAACTTTTTGGAAAGTGCGCACCGCATTTTCCGTCTGCGGCCCGAAAATTCCGTCCACAGGCGATATTTTAGGTATTGCCGGATAGTTATTGCCTATTCTGTTAAGCTGGCGCTGAATAAGTTCTACGTTGTATCCGCGGCTCCCGTTTCGAAGCGGCTCTCCGGGATATGAATCAACATATGGCAATATCGGCGCAATTTTTATATTTATGTCATTTCCATAGTAATATTTAAGTATCTCATAAGGCGTATAACCCTGTTTTGCAAGCGTTACGGTTCCCCATTGCGATAATCCCGCACAGGTAACCGTTGAGCCGTTGCAATATTCCGTGTAATACGGGTTTTGGTAATTATTTTTTACAACGTATCTGTTGAAAATTTCATCAACTATCTCACTTATATTCTCAAATATATTTCTTCCTTTTATAAATTTTTGGTCATAACTTGTTGAAGAAGTAATATCAAAAGGATATCCGCGGCTTCTGTACCATTCGGTATAAATTCTGTTCAATGCAAAAGTTACCTGGGCACATATATTAGCCCTTATCGCGTTTACCGGCCAGGTTGGATAAATTTCACTTGAAGCAACGTTCTTTATGTATTCCGGAAAAGAAACGGTTACGTTTTCCGCCGCAGAATCCGGAGCGCCAAGATGCACCGTTATAAATTCCGGAACGGCAACATAGGTTTTTACCACGTTTTTTCACCTCCGAGTTTCTCCGGTTCCGGAACGAGTTCAAGTTCAAGGAGCGAAGTTTCTCCTCCGAAAACGTCAACGGGATGATCATGTACCGGACAATATCCCAAAAGATCTGCGCTTACGTAATAAGTGGCAAAAGGTCCCGGATTTCCGGGTGTTTGCGAAAGACTTCTGCTTACCGTATCGACCGGTATCTTCGGCGTTCTTCCACTTGAATTTGTTTTCAGTATTTTTACAAGCTCCTGGCGATGAGCCGGATCGTCTTCGTTCACCCTGTCGATAACTACATTGACTCCTTCAAGCGGCACCGCGCCGCGCCCGGAATTGGCTATTACTACAATAAAGCCCTTATCGTTTTCCGGCGCCGGAGATTCCTCGCTATCGCTGTTTCTTGAACTGTCATCAAGTGTTTGATTTTCCGCTTCCGCCTGCTCCGCCGCAAAAGACGGTTCTCTTTCGTTGGGATACACTCCTTCATTGACAAGCGGTTCTTCGGCGTTTGTTTCCTTTGTTTTATTTTCATATGCCGCCCGCATTTCACGCTCATAGCGCTCGATCATACTTCCGAAATCGGAATATCTCTCTCTGTAAATTTTTACGCACCCTCTTTCTTATAACATAATATGAAATGGACTTGCGTTATTATTCGGAAAGAAAAAAAGAGAGAAAAGCTTTTGCCTTTCTCTCTTTTAATTTAGCCAAAAAATTATTTGTTCCCGTTAAAAAGATTCATAAGGTCCGGATCAAGGAAGCTTTCGGAATCATCGGCGGGAATATCGTCATTTCCAAAATCGCACATAAAGCTCGGAATACTGCTCGGCTTTTTCTGATCGTCAAAACCGGTTGCAATAACCGTAATTGCCATTTCGTCATTCATACTTTCATCAAGCGCAACACCGAAGATGAGGTTTACGTCATCCGCGCAGGCATCATGTACCATCGTGGTCGCGGCATCAATATCATCAAGACTGATATCGGAAGAAGCTGTAATATTAACGATAACACGATGAGCGCCTTCAATAGAAGTTTCGAGAAGCGGACTGGAAATAGCCATCTTTGTTGCTTTTTCAGCTTTGTCCTCGCCGGAAGCATGACCGACACCCATATGTGCAATACCCGCATCACGCATAATCGCACAGATATCAGCAAAGTCAAGGTTTACAAGACCAGTCATATTGATAAGATCGCTTATACTCTGTACACCCTGGCGTAGAACATCATCAGCCGCCGCAAAAGCGTTGAGGAAAGTTATTTTTGTTTCGGAAACAGATTTAAGTCTTTCGTTCGGAATTACGATAAGTGCATCAACGTGCTCACGGAGAGCAAGTATTCCGCTTTCGGCCTGTTCCATTCTGTGTTTGCCTTCAAACGCAAAAGGCTTGGTAACTATACCTATAGTAAGAGCACCGACCTCACGGCTAACTTCCGCAATTATGGAAGCTGAACCCGTTCCGGTACCGCCTCCCATTCCTGCGGTAATAAATACCATCTGCGCTCCTTTAAGGGCTGCTGCAATCTCTTCGCGGCTCTCTTCACCGGCTCTTTGACCTACGGAAGGATCACCGCCGGCTCCGCGACC
>JAZLFU010000091.1:0-5108 GCA_045615915.1 Oscillospiraceae bacterium | reverse complement strand
TGTCCATATCTTCCACAACGATATCGTAAATCTCACCTTTTGTTGCGCAGTATTCAAGCACCTTCCAGGGAGTATTGGTATGGTAATGGAGCTTTATCATCTCTTCATCCCCGAAGACTATAAGGCAATCGCCGGGGATATTGCTCAAAAGATAATCGTGTATCTCGTCTTCGGAAAGGTCTTTTCCGTCAATGAGGAGCTGGGTATCGTATCTGTATTCACTTTCTGTCATTATTTTTCTTCCTCTGCCTTTTTCGCGGCGGCCTTCTGTGCCTCGTATTCATCACGTTCACGGCAAATCTGTGCCATCGCCTCTTTTATTGCCGCCTGTCTTTCTTCATCGGTAACAGCGTGGGTAGGCCCTACGCTATTTGCCTTTTCCGCTTTATCTCCGCCGTTATCGCCATAAACACCCTGGATCGGCATCCCGCAGGAAAGAGCGGTAAGTATTGCGTTGCCTTCGTTCTGCGCCGCCTGCATAAATCCGGATTCAAAACCTACGTCATCACGTGTCGCAATGGGTTTATAAATGTGAGGAGAAACGCTGGAATCCTCTTCAATAGCACCTTTCGTTACCATTTGAAGAAGTATTATGCGAACTGTTTCGATTTTACTCGGAGTTACGGCGTTTCCTATTGCCGCCCTTGTAAGGGCATGCAAAGTCATCTCTCCGTTCTCCCAAAATATCTCCATAAGTTCTCTCTGTGTTCCTGTAAGTTTTATCATAATAAATTCCTCCAATCGAAATATTATTCCGTTTAATTCGTGCTCAAATCACCATTCCACCGTTTACGTTGAGCACCGCTCCGGTCATATAAGACGCTTTTTCGGAAGCCGCAAAATATACCGCCTCCGCTATTTCTTCAGCAGAACCCTTTTTGCAAAGCGGTGTTTCTTCCTCTATTTCTTCCCAATCATCTTTTGAAAGATGAGCGTTCATATCCGTATCAACGGCGCCTGGAGCCACACAGTTCACTCTTATCCCCGAAGGCCCGAGCTCCTTTGCCATTGCTTTAGTATAACCGATAACCGCCGCTTTTGATGCCGAATAATGACATTCACAGCTTCCGCCTGTAACTCCCCATATCGAAGAAATATTCACTATCGAGCCACTCTGCTTTTTGAGCATATTCCCTACCGCTCTTTTACAGCAGTTGAAAACGCCTTTTACGTTAACTCCGAAAATACGCTCCCATTCCTCATCGGTGCAGTCCTGAAAAACTCCGACAAGGGAAACCGCCGCGTTATTTATAAGAATATCAACGCTTCCGAGTTCGCGCTCGATTTTATCAAACATTGAAGATACTTCTTCATAATCCGAAACGTTTGCGCGATATGCCCTGCCGCCGATTTTTTCGGCAAGCGAATTGGCTTTTTCTTCGCTTTTTTCGTAGTTTACGGCAACAGTATAACCCTCTTTGGCGAATTTCTCGCAAATTGCTTTCCCTATTCCACGGCTTCCCCCGGTAACAAGAACGACTTTTGCCATATATTCGCCTCCCGTAAAATTATACACATATATAATAGCACATAAATTTCGTTTTATCAATTGCGATTTTATTAAAATAATGATATACTTTAAACATAAATTTATTAATGGAGAAACGTTATGACAGAACGACTTTTTGACGAAAACGCATACCTCACCGAATTTTCCGCTCGCATTATTGATTCCAAACCGGAAAATGACGGCTCATTTCTTATTCTTCTCAATAAAACCGCTTTTTTCCCGGAAGGCGGCGGCCAATTTTCCGACCTCGGGACCCTTGACGACACCCCTGTAACAGACGTTCAGGAGGGCAAAGACGGAAATATCTGGCATAAATGTGAAAAGTCTTTTTCCGCCGGGGAAACAGTAACCGGAAAAATAGATTTTACGAGACGTTTTGACTTTATGCAGCAGCATAGCGGTGAGCATATCTTCTCCGGTATTGCCCATAACCGTTTTGGCGCATCAAACGTTGGCTTTCATCTCGGAACTGACGTTGTTACAATAGACCTTGACGTTCCCCTCGGAGAAAGCGACATTGATATGCTCGAAACCGAAACGAACGAGGCGATCTATAAAAATATTCCGATCGAAATAACCTACCCTTCTCCGGAAGAACTGAAACAAATACCGTACCGCAGCAAAAAAGAGCTCACCGGAAAGGTAAGGATAGTTACCATTCCCGGGTACGATATCTGTGCATGCTGCGGAACTCACGTTGCAAAAACCGGTGAAATAGGAATGGTGAAAATTATATCCCACCAAAACTATAAAGGCGGAACCCGTCTTACAATGCTTTGCGGAAAACGCGCTCTCCTTGATTATCAGCGCAAAAACCGCGATATAAACAAAGTTACCGTTGGCCTTTCGGTAAAGCCGGAGGAGCTTTGCCCCGCGGTGGAAAGACTTGAAAACGATATTACCGAACGCAAAATTTATGAATCCACTTTGAGAAACGAACTTTTCAAACTAAAAACCGCTTCACTCTCCGGTGAAAAAGCGCTGCTTTTCGAAAGCGGACTTTCTCCCGATGAAATTCGCTGTTTCTGCCTTTCCGCCGCCGAAAAAACGGAAATTGCCGCCGTATTCTGTGAGAAAGACGGCGAATGGAAATACGCAGTAGCTTCAAAAGGCAGGAACTGCCCCGAAACCGCAAAACTGCTCAATTCCGAATTTAACGGCAGAGGCGGCGGAAAACCCGAACTTGTACAGGGAAGCTGTTTCGGAACAAAAGCTGAAATAGAAAACTTTTTCTCGAAACTGTAATTTTATCCTTGAATAAAGCCCAAAAACAGTATATATTATAGTCATAAGGGAGGCGTTTTTATGGACACCGTAAAACTCGTAGGAATGATAAAAAAACAACTTGCGGAAGAATTTAACTGCAAAGAATGTGATTTTGATAAAGGAACGATAGTTGTTACCGAAAAAGGAAACTGCGGCGCCGTTGCCGACAAAAACAGCGCAATGAACGTTTGCTGTTTTGGCGGCGGAACGGTTATTTCCGTCTTACCGGATATGGTTTCGGATTTTACCCGTGTTTTTGCCGGCCAGGAACCGGACTATATTTTCAAACAGTCAAGCATTATAAAATTCAGCGAGCTTCTCTATCTCCACGGCGAAAATATGGACGATATGACTCAATATTTCGTACCGAATCCTACTTTTGAAAAAGCTTCCGATTCCGGTTTCAATATTGAGAGCTTCGATAGCTCCGTTACCGTATCAAGCGGAAGCGCAAAGGCTGTTGCAAAAGCGGAAAACGGCGTTCTTTGGAGCGTTTCTTTGGATTGCGAAGATTCTTCCCTCGCTTCCAAGCTCCTTTTGGTGCTCAAAGATGAAGTCCTTTCCAAAGGATTTATTCCTTTCATAAAAAGCAGCGACCGTTCAATCTCATCCGGCGTAAAGAACAGTTCCGGCTTCGTTCCGCTTTTTACCGCAATAGTTTCAAGACCGCGTACTGATGAATTCGTTCATCTACACGAAAGATAAAATAGAAATCATGCAAAAAATGAGCACCAATTCGGTGCTCATTTTTGTTTAATCTTCACTTTCTTCCGGCTTTGGAAGGCGCTTTGCATGGACTTTTACGATTCTGTGCTCCTCAACGAGCACCACCGTAAATTCAACGTTCTCATATACGACTATCGGGTGCTCATTTTCCTCCGGAATTCTTCCGAGAAGGTCCATAATAAGTCCACCGAGAGTATCGTAATCCGCATCTTCCGGCAACTCTATATTGAGAAGCTCACCGATATCATCAAGAAGCACGGTACCGTCAAAATCGAAGTTATCCGCGTCTATTTTGTTGATATCCGCCTCTTCGTCATCGTATTCATCCTGAATATTGCCCATTACGGATTCAATAAGGTCTTCCATTGAAACAAGACCTGCCGTTCCGCCGTATTCATCAACGACTATCGCCGCCTGTATCTTTTTCTGCTGAAATTCAAGAAACGCCTCGCGGCAGCTGTTTGATTCCGGAATAAAACTTACCGGCCGCAAAAAATCCTCTATTTTGCGTTTTGAAAAATCCTTTTCACCGATAAGTGAAAGCAGGTCTTTTGCATAGATGATTCCTTTTATGTTGTCTATCGTCTCATCGTATACCGGCATTCTCGAATATCCGTCGGAAATCGCAAGGTCAACCGCCTCGCCGATATCGCCGTTCAGTTCAATGGCGGTAACGTCCATTCGGTGAGTCATGATCTCTCCGACCGTACGGTCATCGAATTCAAAGATATTGTTTATCATCTCTTTTTCGCTCTCTTCGATGGTACCGTTTTCGTTGCCGGCATCAAGCATCATTCTTATGTTTTCCTCCGTCGCGGATTCCGGCTCCGCATTCGGATCAATTCCGAAAAGCTTCAAAACTCCGTTTGTAGAAGCGCTCAAAAGCTTTACAAAAGGCTTGAAAAGCTTATAGAAAAACGAAAGTATACCCGCTATCGCATAAGATATTTTTTCGGGATAGTGCATTGCTATCCTTTTCGGAACAAGCTCTCCGAAAAGAAGGGTTATATATGAAAGAACAACAGTAAGCAAAACAAGGGTTACGGTATGCAGAACGTTTTCCGAAAGCGGAACGTATTTTCCGATAAATCCCGCCAGAGAATCCGCATATTTGTCTGCGGCAAAGGCGGAAGCAAGCAAACCGGAAAGGGTTATTGCCACCTGTATTGTTGAAAGAAAATTGTTCGGTTCATCAACGAGTTTACAAAGTATTTTTGCTTTTTTATCGCCGTCCTCGGCATCGTGATGAAGTTTAGCGTCGTTCAGAGTTATTATTGCCATTTCGCTCATTGCAAAAAAGGCATTTACTCCGACCAAAAGCAAAAGAAAAATTATATGCCACGTACTTCCGGGGTCATCCATCAGAAAAATATCCTCCATTGTTAAAAATTGAGATTTAATTATATTATAATACAGTTTTTTCTCCGATATGTCAATGGTATCTTGACCGCGGGAAAAATTCGTGTGTAGGTTTGTCAATGATGTGTTACACATTGGGGAAAGCAAATAGAACCTGTTTAGGGGAGCGCCAATTGAGGGGACGCATGGGGAAATCATTGTATTGGCGTTGGCGAACAGCCAACTGCTTTTGAAAATCATCAAAAGA
>JAZLFU010000090.1:0-9183 GCA_045615915.1 Oscillospiraceae bacterium | reverse complement strand
TTTATGCAAAAAATAATGTATATACATTTTAAAAGCAGCCGCTCGAAATAAGTGGCTGCCTTTAAAAAATTATTCAGATACTTCTACTATCGAAATATTTTCGACCGGAACAGATGTCTCTTTCAGAATGGCATCTTTGATAACCGCGGCTTCGGTATCAAGAAGTCCCTCAGTTTCAACCATTACATCTGCATAATTATTTGATATGTAAACGACGCAATCGTTAAATCCTTTTGCTTTTATCATCGATTCGAGCTTATTTTCAAGCTCCATATTCATTGTTATCTCTTCGGCTTTTTGAGTAAGAGAGACCTCCTGTTCTTCATCTGCATCTTCAGAAATATAGAGATTTTTAATTGTTTCTACTGCTTCTTCTCTCGCCTGCTGACGCGAAAGTCTTGCCGCGCTGAAATATTCACTTATGTTCGTTTCTATATTTTCCGCTTCCCCGTCAACCAAAATTGAATCTCCGTAATTTTTTCCGGTTTCGGAAACAAGATCGATTTTTCCGGACGTATAAAGGTAATTAACATACACTGCTGCCGAAAGCATAAGGACAAGTGAAGCAAGGGCTATATATTTCTTTTTGATTGCAAAATGAAATTTGGGCTTTTTAACGTTTTTTATAAAATCAAAAGGCCTCTTTTTTATTTTGGGTTCCGTTGTTACCAGTTCAACGCTTTCATAATTGTTGATACTTGTCATATGTTTTTCCTCCGTAAATATTTTATTTTAAGCCATTTTGGCTACGCTGACTTGATTTACTTTTATTCCGAGCACCGCACAGACAGTTTCGGTAATTTTTTCTTTTACTATTGCGCTGCTTCCTCCTTCACAGATTACGGCAACACCTCTTATATCCGCTTCTTCAACCCGTATTATGATCGGATCCTCTTCGCCATCATTTTCGGTTATAACGTATTTTTCTTCACTTTCAGCAGAATCCGTTTCTATACTTTTGGAAGTTTCCTTTGCATAATAATATTTCGGAGAGGAGTCTATGGTGAGCATTACAGTTGTTTTTCCGGCGCCGTCAATTCTTGAAACGATTCTTCCGAGTTTATCTTCAAGCTCTTTTTCACGAGTATAATCTATCGTATTTTTCTTTAAAACATCAATATTTTTTTCATTTTTTACCGGAAGCTCCGAAATAAAAATCAACAAAATACCTATAATCCCTATAATGAATAAAATTGCGTAAATTTTGTTCTTACTGCTCTTAGAAAGAAAATCATTTAGTTTTTCGGGAATTATTTTAATACTATCCATCTTCATTTTCTCCCAAAATTGTAATTTCAGGTACTAATCCTATTTCTTGTGCAACAATATTTTTTATATTTTCTATATCTCCGGAAACAATAGAAATATTAAAGTCAATTATTTCTATGCTTCCGTCTTCCAAAATATTTGTTTCTGTTGAAATATTTTTTATTTCAATTTCATTTTTTTCAAGCAAAAGTCTTGTTTTCTCATTTATTTCATTTTCCAATAATTTATTGCCATTTTCAAATATATTACTTTCTTCGATTGTGTATTCCGAATTTGTTTTAAACATATCAAAATCAATATTAATTTTTTTCCTGGAGCACCGTATTATCGGAGAAATAACACAGCAAATAAAGAAAACAGAATAAACCGTCTTGAATATTTTTTGTAAATCACACTCGGGAAGAATTCCGTTCATAATCGTTCCACAAACGGAAGCGACGCATAATGAAAATGCCCAATCCCTAACTGAATCCATCATATCACGCCCTTACTGTTAAAAGCATTATAGCAACAGAAAAAATCATCATTATCAAAACCGTAACTACAAGCGCGAGCATTATTCCCATAACAGATGAAGATGCTCTGAAAATATCAGACATATTTTTATTGTCAAGCAAATCTCCCAAAATACCTCCCAAAGAAAGACTGACCTTCCATGCGATTGTTTTTACCAGCAAAGGCACAAAAATAACAGCTATCACTATTATCGAATATGTCCCCAATACGTCTTTCGTTAAAACAAGACAACTTTTCAGAGTTAAAAGCATATCGGAAATTGTTCCTCCTATTACCGGAACAGCGCTTCCGACAACAAATTTAAAAGCTTTGGAACCTATTTTATCGACAGATGATGCAATGAGCGTTCCTAATCCAAGCACACCGGAAAATACAGCCATCAACAAACCTAAAATCCATACGGTAAAATCTTTTATGTATTTGGCAACTTGTCCTAAATTTATCGAAGATATAGAATCGGATATGCTCAATCCCAAATAAATACATACAAACGGTACTATTACATTTGAAGATATTTTTGATATTATCGTTACCGCTCCAAGCAGCAACGTGCGATACCCGACCGCAGAAGAAACATAACCTGCTGAAATTAAAGCGGAAGAATATACCGGAATAAAGCTTAACATAAAATCCGAACATTCTTTTATTACTTCTGAAACAGACACTATAACATTTTTAATCGGCAATATCATTGTGCTTGATACCGCCAATGCCGAAACAATGCTGTATACAGATTTGATTTGATTACTAAACCCTCCTGAATTTTGTAAAATCACACATAATATTCCCACTATCAAAACAGATGAAATAGAATAAAACGGAAATTTTATACTTGAAACAAAATAATATTTGATTTTTTCAAATATCTTTTCAAACGATAAATTTGAAACAGCTTCAATACTTATTTCGTCAATCCCCAGTTCTTCCAATATTTCAAGCGTTTCTTCTGAAACTCCGTTAATGATTTCACTTTCATTTATTTTTTCAAGGTTTGAATCGACCTTTTCATAAAACGATCCTGATAAAAAAACAGAAATCAGAACTATTAACAAAGCAAATACAATTTTTTTCATTTTATTTCCATAATAGAATAAATTACAGATAAAATCTCATAAAAAAGCGGTAAAGCAACAACAAGTATGCTCAATTTACCGAACAAATCGACTTTAGACGAAATTGATTCCTGACCGAAATCTTTACAGGTTTCCGAAGCTATTTTTGTCAAAATACAAATTCCGAAGCATTTAAAAATTATTTTGTAATGCTCCGTATCAATTTTTGCCATTGAAATAAAATCCGAAAGCCTATCCGAAATATCTGAAAATTTCAAAATTGAAAAAGTGAGTATAATTATTCCTGAAATAAGTGTTACTCCAAACGCATATTCGGGTTTATATTGTTTTAAAAAAATCGCCGAAGCACTTGCAATTACTGCTATTCCTGCAACTGTAAATATGTCGCTCATAATTCAAATACCGATTTCACCGTATCAAACAAATTGCTTATTTCACCGATAAGCATCATGAGCACCACTATAAGCCCTGCAAGCGTTGTCATCATTGCCTGCTCTTCTCTACCGG
Organism: Oscillospiraceae bacterium; assembly: GCA_045615915.1. Lineage (GTDB taxonomy): Bacteria > Bacillota > Clostridia > Oscillospirales > Ruminococcaceae > UMGS1668. Next base: position 5,818 of record JAZLFU010000090.1, on the reverse strand, counting down.
AACGAATGAGCACCTGATTGAGCACCGCCACAATTATCCCTATTGCGGCAATTTTGAATATCATATCAACTTCCAAATTCCTCACTCTTTTCAAATCGTAATAACTATTACAAATAATCCTGAAATAACTCCCATCGAAGATGCAAGTTTAGCTTTCTGCTTACACTCTAAAAACATTTCATTGTACCTTCTATCTATGTTTTTTATTCCTGTTTTTATTTTCTGTATTTGCTCCGCTAATGAGCACCTTCCCAAATACATTAGTACATCCGCAAGTATTTCACTCGAAACGTTATCTTTACACAACGTTTTTTTAATATCATCGGCAGAAACGTTTTTGCCGCTATACAATCTGTCCTTCATTTTCTCGGTAAATTTTTTTTGCACTTTATTATCTGATTTTTCAATATTATTAAATATTTCCGTAACTGAAAGACAATTTGATTCCAAATAGAATAAAATCAAATCAAGAAATTTTCTGCAGCATTCTATTTCCGAAAGATTTAAAAAATAAAGATAAGATTTATAAAATCCCAAAAATGTAAAAACAAAAAATATAAATATTACTCCGATAACTTTCAATTAAATAATTCTTCCGCCTTTACTATTTCTTCTATTTGACAGGCTTTATTCATAAAAACAACCGTTTCAAAAATATCGTTTTCCATAAGTTTTAAAAATGTTTTTTTCTTCATAAGCTCCGTTCTGTTTAATGTGTGCATACTGGCAATAATTGAAGCTCCGCTTTTCATTGCATATATTCCGGCATCAATTTCTTTATCTCCACCGAATTCATCGCAAATAATTATATCCGGCGACATAGTTCTTATCGCCATTATAATTCCGTCGCTTTTAAAATAGCCGTTAAAAACATCCGTATTTGTACCGATATCAAAACTCGGTTTGCCGTGCACGCATCCGGCTATCTCCATTCTTTCGTCTATTACCGAAACACGGTAATCTTTTCCGCAAAATCCGTTTCCAAGCTGTCTTGCAAAATCGCGGAGAATAGTTGTTTTTCCGGAACAAGGCGGACCGGCAATCAAAATTTTCATTCTATTTTCATATTTTACGAGCTTGCAAAGTTCATTTGAAACGCCGTTTATTTCATGTGGAATCCGTATATTTATAGACGATATATCTCTAATTCCGTTTATTTTATCTCCCTCATATATTGCCGTTCCGCATAATCCGGCTCTGTATCCTCCGTTTACAGTGATAAAACTTTCTCTGATTTCCCTGCTGAAAGTATGTATGGAATATTCACACAAAGCCATAAAAATATTCTGTATATCCGAACTGCTTAAGCTATCATATTGTGAACATCTTCCGCAAAATTTTCCGTCTTTTCCTATTGAATTTATTCTGTCGGCAAAAACAATCTGCATAGGATTTCCGACCGAAAATCTTATTTCTCTTGCTTCATCAATAATGCCAAACGGTATTTTTGAAAGAATTGATTCAACAGTTCGTCCCAAATGTCCAGATAATCCATTATATATTTTACTCTCTGCATCCATCTCATCACCTTCTCAATGAATGATATGACAGCCTGTACAAAAATATGCAACAAAAAAGCAGAAGCCATATAAGTGGAGTGCTCCAAATTGTGCGTACAGTACAAAAAAGCCCCAATGGCAGGTAAATATTAAAATTTAAGCAAGGAACTGACTTCGGTATTCCATCGGAGTCAGTTTTGTTTTTAACTGAATACGTTGGTAGTTGTAGAAGTAAATGTATTCGTCTATGAGGAGTCGAGCCTCGTCATAAGTTTTGAGTTTTTGACGGTAACTACACTCCGTTTTGAGAATGGAAAAGAAATTTTCAGCCAAAGCATTGTCATAAGGGATACCACGTCTTGACATTGATGGCGTAATACCGTATGATTTAGTTAGCTTGAAATACGAATGGGATGTGTATTGAAAGCCTTGGTCGCTGTGGAGCTGCAACTCTGCGGCGATCTTTTCTTTTTTCTTTGCGGCTCGGATTGTCTGCAATACAAGATTTATGTTTTGTTCTGTTCCGGTCTTGTAAGCCACAATACTGTTGTCATACAAATCTCTGATCATTGAAAGATACAATACACCTTGGTTTGTATGGATATACGAAATATCCGTTACCCATTTTTGGTTTGGTCTGTCCGCATGAAAATCTCTGTTCAGCAAATTTGGATATTTGTGTAGTGCCTGACTGTAATTACGATATTTCTTTCTTCTGACAACGGATAACAGATCGTATTTTTGCATGACACGAAGCACTGTTTTAGGATCGTGGTGTATTCCCTTGTTTCCAAGCCATATTACCACTCTGCGATATCCGTATGTTTGTTTGCTTTCCGTTTGGCATTCCCGTATCTTTTCAGCAAGTGGCAAATCTCTATCGGGAATGTCCATGCGAGATACGAATCCATAATATCCGCTTCTTGATACACCAAAAAATCGACACATTTCACTAATTGAATATTTATCTTTGTGTCGGTAGATTACTCTGTATTTTACGCTTGCCTTCACTTCCTTTCTGTGAGCAAGAGAAAATCCCGCATTAACTCATTTTCCATTTCAAGCGTTTTTATCTTTGCATCCTTGCGAACAAGAATATATTTCAGTTCCGCAACCTTATCTTGTTCGCTAACCGCACAATTCTTTGGCGGTCTGCCTTTTCGTTTCAATGCTATTCCTGCTTCTATCTTGCGTTGCTTTGCATTATACCTACTAATGAAATTGTGAACTTGTTTATAACTGAATCCTAATTGTTTTCCTATTTCTCTCGCTGTCTTTCCTTGTCCTTTTAATGACAATATTTCACTTCCATATTCTTGTATGTGTCTGTAACTTCTTGACATAAAAATCCCTCCTATGGTACTTTACTCTATTCTACCATAGAAGGGCTCTTTTTTCTATTGTCCGTTTTTTACGGACTTGTGCAAAGCTTCTGCTTCGTTTTACAGTTATATTATTTCAGCATTTCTAAAAACTCTTTTTGATCAATTATATTTACTCCTAGGCTTTGTGCTTTTGTAAATTTGCTTCCCGGATCTTCTCCAGCAAGAACATAACTCGTATTTTTTGATACTGAAGAAGAAACTTTTCCTCCGTTGGAAATGATGATATCGGAAGCTTCATTACGCGTCATATCCGGAAGCGTTCCGGTAAGAACGAAAGTTAGCCCGGTGAAAATATTACTTTCTTCTTTCTTTACAGATTCCATGGAAATTCCGTATTCTTTAAGCCTTTGAAGTAATATTTCGGATTGCGGAAGCAAAAAATAATTAACAACGGATTCAGCTATTACTTCTCCGAAACCTTCAATTTCGCAAATTTCATCAGCCGTTGCATTTTTAAGATTTTCCATAGTTCCGAATCTTCTTGCAAGTATATCCGCACTTTTTTGTCCTACATTTCTAATCCCAAGAGCAAAAATAAGTTTTTCGAGACCGGCTGCTTTTGATTTTTCAATTGATTTTAAAAGGTTATTTGCGGATTTATCACCCATTCGGTCAATTGAAGTGATATCTTCTTTTTTTATGCAATAAATATCCGGAGATGATTTTATTACGCCGTTATCTACCAATAAAGTAAGTACCGCCGGCCCCATTCCGTCTATATCCATTGCATCCCGGCTTGCAAAGTGAATAAGGTTTCTCAAAAGCTGCGCCGGGCAATCGGGATTTGGGCATCTCAAAACCGCTTCACCAGGCTCTTTAACCGTTGCTGTTCCGCAAACAGGACAAATATTCGGCAATTTAAAAGCTCCGTTTAAAGATATTTTTTGAGACAATGCGACAACTTCCGGAATAATTTCTCCGGCTTTTCTTACTATTATTTTATCACCGACATTTATATTTTTTGAATCAATAAAATCCTGGTTGTGCAAAATGGCTCTTGAAACACTCGTTCCGGCAAGATGAATAGGCTCAAATACCGCAACCGGAGTAATTGCTCCCGTTCTTCCTACCTGTACTTCAATATCAAGCAGCGTTGTTTCTTTTTCCTCCGGCGGATATTTAAAAGCAACTGCCCATTTCGGATATTTTGCTGTGGAACCAAGCAGTTCTCTGTCGGAAATATCGTTTACCTTTATTACGGCGCCGTCTATATCAAAAGTATAATTCTCACGATTATCTCCGACAAACTTGATATTCTCAACAGCCTTATGAATATCGTTATATCTATTATATGAAACAGATACCGGAAAACCAAGACTCTTTACAAAATCAAGGCTTTCGCTATGGCTGTTAAAACTTTTACCTTCACATTGCTGAATATTGAAAATAAAAATATCAAGATTTCTTTTTTCTGTTATTTTCGAATCTTTTTGTCTTAAAGAACCAGCTGCCGCATTTCTCGGATTTTTAAACGGTTTTTCTCCCGATAACTCTTGAAGCTCAACAAGTTTTTTGAATGTTTCTTTTGAAATATATACTTCTCCCCGAAGTTCAAGATATGAAACGTCAGGACAGTTTATTTTTTTTGGTATTGATTTAATTGTTAAAAGATTATGGGTAACGTCTTCGCCTACAAACCCATCTCCTCGAGTTGAACCTCTTACGAATACTCCGTTTCTGTATTCAAGCGATACTGAAAGGCCATCGATTTTAGGTTCAACGACATATTCGGGATTTTCAATTACGGAGCGTACCCTCGAATCAAATTCATACAATTCCTCATAACTGAAAACGTCTTGCAAACTTCCCATCTGTACCGTGTGCTCAACAGGCTCAAATTTTAGAGAAGGTGCTCCGCCTACGTTTTGAGTAGGAGAATCACTTGTAATCAAATCCGGATATGCTTTTTCCAAATCCAAAAGCTCATGGTAAAGCAAATCATATTCATAATCATCAAGTTCCGGTTGATCAAGCTCATAATAAAGCCGGCTGTGATACCTTACAAGATCACGAAGCTCGAGTATTCTCCTTTCGGCAGAAGTTTTATCCATAATAACCTCCGAATATTTTTCTATATTTTTTTACTTTTATCTATTAATTACTGTAAACTGCATACTTTCAAGTACGTCAAGTGCTTTTTCTTTTAAAGAATTATCAGGACTTGCAACACATTTTGAATCAATTATTATTTCAGCTTCTGGCTGTGCTGTTTTTAAAAGTATCGCATTCGCCATCACGCAGCAATTAGCAATAACTCCGCAAATTTCTATTTGATCATAGCCTGTATTCAACGCAAACATCGCAAGGTCAAAACTTCCGAAAGTGTGTTTTCCTATGGTCATTGCATCTTCGCATACCTTTCCGGTCTCTCCGTAAAGTTTCCAACCATCAGTACCATTTTGGCAATGGATTATAGGAAGTTTTTTACCTTCCTGTATATCCAAATAAGCAGGGCCGTGAGTATCCATTGTATAAATAATATTTGCGCCTTCATCACGATATTTCAGCACTTTTTCGGATATAGGCTTATCCAATTCTTTCGCTGCCTTAAAGCCTAAACTACCGGTAACAAAATCATTTTGATAATCAACAACGACAAGAAGCTTTTTCATATATGTCCCTCCAAAATTATTCATCAAGTTCTCCGCAAACATCTTTTTCAATCAATGATTTTATTGTATCTTTGTCATATCCACAGTTTAACAAATAATAAAGCTTTTCAACTGCTGCTTCAGTAGTCATATTTTTTCCACTTGCTGCATCTTTTAAACTGCTACTCGTAGCATATGTTCCCAACTTAACGCTTTAAATTTTCCCTATAATATTATATCACAAAATTATAAAAAATAAATAACTTTCAATCTATTGCTTTACATAAGTCATGACCACCCCTAAGAGGGGTGGCATGGGAACGCCCTGAAAGGGCATAATATA
>JAZLFU010000089.1:0-5952 GCA_045615915.1 Oscillospiraceae bacterium | reverse complement strand
ACCACCGGTGAAACAAGACCTTCAAGAGGCCCCGGCAGACGTGAGATCGGCCACGGTGCTCTTGCCGAAAGGGCTCTTGAACCGGTAATTCCTTCCGTTGAGGAATTCCCCTACGCCATCCGCACCGTTTCCGAGGTACTTTCCTCCAACGGTTCCACAAGCCAGGGCGCTATCTGCGGTTCCACCCTTGCTCTTATGGACGCGGGCGTTCCGATAAAGAAACCCGTTGCCGGTATCTCCTGTGGACTTATTACCGAAGGCGACCATTGGATGACCATGGTAGATATCCAGGGACTTGAAGATTTCTTCGGCGATATGGACTTCAAGGTCGCAGGAACTCACGACGGTATCACCGCTATTCAAATGGACCTTAAATGCGACGGACTTACCGAGGATATCATAAGAGAAGCCCTTGAAAAGACCGAAAAGGCCCGCTTCTATATCCTTGACGATATCATGGCTCCCGCTATTGCCGAGCCGAGAGCGGAGCTCAGCAAATACGCTCCCAAGATGCTCACCATGATGATAGATACCGAGAAGATACGTGATGTTATCGGTTCCGGCGGCAAGACCATTCAGAAGATCTGTGCCGAATGCGACGTTAAGATCGATATCGAGGAGGACGGCCATGTCTTCGTTTCCGGTATGGATATCGATAACGCGAGAAGAGCTATTCAGGTCATTCAGACCATTACCATGGATCCCGAAGTCGGCGCCATTTATAAAGGCAAAGTAACAAGACTTATGCAGTTCGGCGCTTTCGTTGAGATAGCTCCCGGAAAAGAAGGCCTTTGCCATATCTCTAAGCTTGATTTCAAGCGTGTTGAAAAAGTGGAGGATGTCGTAAAGCCCGGTGATGAAATCGTGGTAAAGGTTGTTGAGATAGACGACCAGGGAAGAATAAATCTTTCAAGAAAAGACGCTCTTGCCGATATTGAAGCGAAACAGAAACGCAGCGAACAGTAATTTTAGAAGAAAAAACGCCTTCGGAGTATTCCGGGGGCGATTTTTTGTAAATTTTTTTGGGAATATTTGCATTTTAATGTAAATAGGTGTATTATTATATATTAGTAAGTTATACGATTTTTTCGTTTTCAAATAAGGAGGAGAATTTATGAAGAAAGGAATAATCGGTATCGTTTTTTGTATCGTGATGATCTTTTCGCTTGCCGTAACAGCGCAGGCAATGGATCAGAAAGCGAAGAATACACACTACGGATACAGTCTTTTAACTGATGCTGAAAAATTCGTATATGAGGAAATATACGACGGAATAAGCAAGATGGAAGATATGATCACTTTCACGGCAAAAATAGACGCCGGCAATTTCAAAAAAATATACAGATATTATCTTGCGGATTCTCCGGAGCATTGCTGGCTTTGGGGCGACGGCAACGAGTTCAGTTATGAACTCTATGTAGATTCTACAACTGATAAAGTAGGGAAAATGGCTATTTACTATAATGCAAGCAAAACCGAAGGCCCTTTAATGAAATCCAGAATGGCGACCAAAATAGAAGATTTGACGAAAGATATAAGCGTAAGTTTACCAGATAAGGAAAAGGCGCTTATTGTCCATAACAGACTTTGCGAACACGTCGCGTATGACGATACTATTAGTATGCCATATATCCACAGAGCCTACGGCGCGTTGGTCCGTAATTTTGCGGTTTGCGACGGATATTCCTACGCCTATCAGGTTTTGTTAAACAGTCTCGGAATAAGAACGGTAACCGTCGCGGGCTACGGTACTTCAATTATAAGTAACAGTATTGACCACGGAAGCCACGCCTGGAACCTTGTTGAGTTTTCCGAGGGCAAATGGAGCTACGTTGACGTTACCTGGGATGACCATACCGAAGACCTTGGTATATTCCATTACTATTTCGGAGCGGGCAATGAAATAATTGCCGGAACGTCTCCTTTGAGTAAAACTTTTGATGAAAGTAGTCCTGAGGGAAAGTCGGAACTCAATAACGCGTTGAAGCATCAGGGCGGAAAAGACCACTATATCGTTTACAGAGAGAAAAACTATTCGGATCCTAACAATACCCAGGAACCTTATGTTTATAATATTCCTTTTGAGCTTCCGACAAATATTGTAAAAGACGGTTATTTTGACGTTAAAGAAGAAGATAAAACCTATTTGTCCGGATATCAGTATAAAATGGAAAGAAAAACGGATTCAACATTTTTCTATTTCCTGTATCAGGGTGATAAAACCAAAGCTGCAGATATTATAAATGAGTTTAAGGTATGGCTTGGTGGTAAAGCTTCGGGTGAAACTAAAACAACGAATTATGGCAAAACGGTTGAACTTGCGGATAGAGGACTTCCCACGTCAAATAATCCTCCGATTGCCGTAGTCGGAAAAGAAATATGCTTAATGCTTAAATATAAGGCCCATACCCATACCGGCGGAACGGCAACCTGTTACAGCAAAAAGGTTTGTGAGATCTGCGGAGTGGAATACGGCAGCGTTTTACCCCACAATATTCCGGATTCGGAACATTACGCTTACGCAGCTCCGGGTTTAGAAACGGCAGAGGAACCGAAATACGGAATGATGGAGCATTGGAGATGCACTTTGTGCCATGGCTTCTTCGTAAAAGATAAATACGGAAAATTCGTTGAAGTCCGTGAGGACAGCCTTATAGTTCATCCCTATACTCCCGGCGACGTAAACGATGACGGCGCGGTAAACAACAAAGACGTAATTATGCTTTTCCGCTATCTTTCCGGCGCGGAGGTGGGAGAGAGTTTCTCTCTGGGCGCCTGCGATCCCAACGGCGATAAAGGATTTAACAACAAAGACGTTGTGTATCTTTTCAATCATATTTCCTATCCTTCGAAGCGTGAAACGGATTACGCTTTGCATTAAAATTTAACGGTAAAATAAAAAAGACTTCCGATATCGGAAGTCTTTTTTTGTTGTACCTTTTCTTTTACGCTCTCAAAGCGGCGCCGATGGCTTCAAGCTCTTTAAGGACTTTGTTTACCGCTTTATCACATTCCTCAACGGTAAGGGTGCGGTCCGGGGCGCGGAGCACCATACTGTAAGCAACGCTCTTCATTCCGGCGGCAACGGAAGTGCCTTTATATACGTCAAAGAGGGTTACGCTTTCAAGGAGTTTTCCTGCGCCGGCTCTTATCGCTTTTTCAAGGGCTGCGGCGGGGAGCTCGTCTTTGCAGATTATCGCAAGGTCGCGGCTGCTTGCCGGGAATTTCGGAGTGGGCTTAAAGGTGCGTTCCTCAATCCTTCTCTCGAATATCTTCATAACGTCAACGGTGGCAACATAGGCTCTCGTTTCGATTCCGTAGTTTTCAAGAACTGCGGGAGCGACCTCTCCGATATCGCCGATGACTTCATCATCAATGGTGATGACCGCGCAGCGCCCCGGATGGAAAGTCGGGTTTTCGCGGTTTGCGGTATACTCAACGCCTTCGATTCCGAGCTTATTGAACATTTCGGTGAGTATGCCTTTGAGGGCGAAGAAGTCCTCTTTCTCTCCGTAAGTTCCGACTACGGCGATTTCACGCTCATCGGGAAGAACATCCGGAGAGCCTTTCGGAAGATAGATAGTTCCAAGCTCATAGAAACGTCCGGCAACGTTGCGGTTGTTGTAGTTTCTCGCGATTACTTCGAGCATCGAGGGAACGCAGGTCGTTCTCATAACGGAGGTATCTTCGCCAAGCGGATTGGTGATGACAACGCTGTTGCGAAGTCCGCAATTCCGGGGACGGTTTATTTTATCGTAGGATTTCGGGCTTATGAAGCTGTAAGTCTGTACTTCATAACAGCCGTTGGCGCGGAGGAGCTCTCCGAGGTGTTTCTCGAACTGCTGTTTCGGGGTGAAAGCGCCCTGCGCCGCGCCGGTTACCGCGGTGTTGGGTATTACGTCGTAGCCGTAGAAACGGGCGACCTCTTCGGCGATATCGGCCTTGTGGCGGGTGTCTCCGACACGGTAGGAGGGAACGGTTATCATGTTTCCGCTGAAGGTGTAGCCGATTTTTTCAAGGATTTTCTTCATCTGTTCTTCGGTGGCGTTTATTCCGAGGAATTTGTTTATCCAGTCCGGGCAGAACTCGATGGAATAGGGTTTGTCGCCGATATTATCAATATCAATATATCCGCCGACGACTTCGCCTGCGCCGAGCATTTCAACAAGCTGACAAGCTCTGTTTATGGCGTCGAGGCACATTCTCGAATCAAGTCCCTTTTCAAAGCGTCCGGAGGATTCCGTTCTCATGCCGAGCTTCTTCGCCGTTCTTCTTACGGAGGTTCCGTTGAAGTTCGCGGATTCGAATACAACGGTATCGGTGTCATCCTGTATTCCGCTGTATTCGCCGCCCATAACACCGGCAACGCAGGAGGGCTTCTCCTCGTCGCAGATGACGAGCATTTCGGGTGAGAGCTTTCTTTCAACGCCGTCGAGAGTTTCGATAGTTTCGCCCTCTTTTGCGTTTCTGACCACGATTTTGCCGCCTTTGAGGTATTTATAATCGAAAGCGTGCATGGGCTGGCCGTATTCAAGCATTACGAAGTTGGTTATATCAACGAGGTTGTTTATAGGTCTTACGCCGGAAGCACGAAGACGTTCGCGCATCCATCTCGGCGAAGGAGCGACCTTGATATTCTTTATCATTCTCGCAACGTATCTTCCACAAAGCTCTTTGTTCTGAACGTCAACGGTGAGCATATTGTTTATGTTTCCGCTTTCGTGCTCAATTTTCGGCTGGGGAAGATGAAGCTCTTTTTTGAAGGTCGCGGCGGCTTCTCTCGCGAGTCCGAGAACGGAAAGGCAGTCCGGGCGGTTGGAGGTTATCTCGAATTCGACCATGGTATCGTCAAGACCGAGAGCGGTGCGGATATCGTCGCCGGGTTTGCAGTCCTCCTTTATTTCCATAATGCCGTCTTCGATGGCATAGGGGAAATCGTGAACGGTGATTCCGAGTTCACCGACGGAGCACATCATTCCGTTGGAGGGAACACCGCGGAGCTTGCCTTTTTTGATTTTAACGCCGCCGGCAAGGGTGGAGTTATCGAGTGCCGCGGGAACGAGCATACCTTCGTATACGTTCTGGGCACCGGTAACTATCTGTACCGGCTCGTCCTTACCTATATCTATCTGGCATATCTGGAGTTTATCGGCGTCGGGGTGTTTTTCTATATGAGTGATTTTACCTACTACTACGTTGGATATATAATCGGCTTCTGCGGAATAGCCTTCCACCTTGGAGCCGGACATGGTCATAGCATCGCAGAACTGTTTCGGAGTAACGCCGGTATCAACGTAATCCGCAAGCCATCTTAATGAAAGATCCATTTATAATACCTTCCTTTCGAATTATTCTTCGCTTCCCGAGATTATCTGGGAAAATTCCTCGGAAAGCACTCTTGCGTCAACTTCAAGTCCTTTATAAACAACAGGCTCGATATAGTTTATCTTATAGAGAATATTGAAAAGATAGGCTATATCGTCGGTTTCTTTCTTTGCCTCGGGGTACTGCTCCGCCTTTGTATAACGAATGAGCTTTGCGGCTCTGTCCTTTATTTCGGGGGAAATATCTCTCTCCTGAAGGTCAAAAAAGAGTTTGCGGTGGATATTGAGGCAGCGTACCTGAAATTTAAGCGCAAGGCTTTCTATCTCTTCTTTTGTTGCAACAGCCATTTCATTTACCTCCCGTTAAAACTGGTCAAGGAAACGAAGGTCGTTTTCATAAAGAAGACGAAGGTCGTTTATAATAAATCTTCTCATAACGATACGTTCAAGGCCTATTCCGAAAGCGAAACCGCTGTATTCTTCGGGATCTATGTTGCAGTTGGCAAGTACCTTCGGGTGTACCATTCCGCAGCCGAGAAGCTCGATCCAGCCCTCGCCCTTACATACCGGGCAGCCTTTTCCGTGGCAGGTGAAGCACTGGATATCCATTTCGGCGGAAGGCTCGGGG
>JAZLFU010000088.1:0-3786 GCA_045615915.1 Oscillospiraceae bacterium | reverse complement strand
TAAAATGTCTAATTTTTCTGTTGTAAAAGGCAATATAGTTAATATGAAGGTCGATGCCATAGTAAATGCCGCAAACACAAGCCTTATGGGCGGCGATGGTGTTGACGGCGCTATCCACCGTGCAGCAGGCGCAGAGCTTTTGAGCTGCTGCAGAAGAATAGGCGGCTGCAAAACCGGTGATGCTGTTATTACTCCCGGATTTAAGCTTGACGCAAAGTACATTATCCATACCGTTGGCCCGGTTTGGAACAACGGCCTTACCAATGAGGAAGAGCTTCTTTGCCAATGCTATCTTAAATCCCTCAACCTTGCCGTTGAGTATAACTGCCGCACCGTTGCATTCCCTTCGATTTCCACCGGCGCATACCGTTTCCCTCTTGCAAGAGCCGCTGAACTTGCAATAAAGACCATACTTACCTTCCTTGAACAGGATACCTGCATTGAAGAAGTATATATGGTCTGCTTCGATTTCAATACCAAAGCCGCGTATGATAAAGTGATGCGCGACCTCGGAAGAGCAACCGATGACGAAGACTGATTTATAAAGATATTTTTTCCCTGTCGATTTTTTCGGCAGGGATTTTTTTATTTCCCCGGACATATAAAATTAGTATCATATGCGGGGAGGAATTTTTACGGGTTACGATAAAAATGAATACAAAGCGGGAGCGAATCTTATCTGGGTGGCAATGGCGACAGTTCTGGTAATAGGAGCAACGCTTATATATCTCACAAGGTACGTTGCTCTGGGAGCGGGTTCAAGGCTTCTTCCGATATATTCGGTGGAGCGGAAGGATAAAAAGGTCGCCGTTACGTTTAATTGCGCGTGGAATGGAGAAGATATACCGCTTATACTTGATACTCTCGATAAATACGGAGCAAAGGCGACCTTTTTCGCGCTCGGTACCTGGGCAGACGAATATCCCGATGAGGTAAAAGCCATATATGAAGCGGGACACGAAATAGGAACACACAGCAACACTCATCCCGATATGACGAAAATATCAAAGGAAAAGATCACGGAGGAGCTTTTGCGTTCTTCCGAAAAGATAGAAGCGATCACGGGGAAAAAACCAAAGCTTTTCAGAGCGCCGAGCGGAGCCTATAACAACGAGCTTATAAAAACCGCCGATGAGCTTGGATTTACCGCAATACAATGGGATATAGACAGCAGGGATTGGAAAAAGCCTTCTGCGGAAGAAATAACGGAAAATGTTACCGAAAATACCGGGAAAGGCAGTATATTGCTTTTTCATTGCGGAATGGAAAATACCGATGAAGCGCTTCCGAAAATATTGGAAAAGCTGAAAGATGACGGCTATGAGTTCGTGAGCGTTTCGGAGCTTATCTATAAAGGCGAATACACGATTGATAATTTCGGAAGACAGCATCAATTATCGAAAAAATGAAAGAAAATAATATTTTTGAAAGATTTTTGTGCAAAATTCATATCTTAATTCAAAAACAGCTTAAAATAAGCCTTTTATAGCCCAAAACACTTGCTTTTTGCAAGTATAACTGTTATTATGAATAATATAACGCAATATGGACTGTAAAATTGCAGGATTGCTGACCGTGTAAAAGGAGGCAAAAAATGAATAAAGATTTTTTGCACGTTATTTCCGAAAATATGTCCGGTTTTTCAAAGGGACAGAAACGAATAGGAAATTTCATTTTGTCCCATTACGATAAAGCGGCTTTTATGACCGCGGCAAAGCTCGGCGAATCTGTCGGAGTAAGCGAATCGACAGTCGTTCGTTTTGCCTCCGAGCTTGGATATGACGGATATCCGGAGCTTCAGCACGCTTTACAGGAAATGATAAGGAACAAGCTCACAACGGTACAGAGAATAGAGATAGCCAATGACAGAATGACCAATGCGGACGTTCTTACAAAGGTGCTCAATATGGATATCGAAAAGATACGCCGTACCCTTGAAGATACCTCCATTGATGAATTCAATAAGGTAGCCGATTCAATAGTAAACGCAAAGCATATCTATATCCTCGGCGTAAGGAGTTCGGCTTCTCTTGCAAGCTTTTTGAGCTTCTATTTTTACAAAATTTTCGATAACGTAAGAAATATCGCAACCTCGAGCACGAGCGAGGTTTTCGAGCAGATAATGAATATCGGCGAGGGAGACGTTTTCGTTGCGATAACTTTTCCGCGTTACAGTACAAGAACGATAAAGGCGGCAAAATATGCCCATGATAACGGAGCGACGGTTATTGCCCTTACCGACAGCCACAGCGCTCCCATAATAAAATACAGCGACAGAATACTCCTCGCAAGAAGCGATATGGCTTCCTTTGCGGATTCACTTGTGGCGCCGCTTTCCCTTATAAACGCGCTCATCGTTGCCATAGGAATAAGAAAGCATAAGGAGATTTCCGCAACGTTCAGCCAGCTCGAAAGAATCTGGGACGAGTATGAAGTTTACGAAAAGAGCGATGAAAATGTCTGATTATGATGTTATCGTTATAGGAGCGGGGGCTTCGGGCTGTATCGCGGCGGGGTATGCCGCCCAAAACGGAAGAAAAGTGCTTATTCTCGAACGCAACGAGCGCCCGGCAAGAAAAATACTCGTTACCGGAAAAGGAAGATGTAACCTTACGAATAACTGCGAGCCGGAGGAATTTTTCCGCCACGTAAGAAGCAATCCCCGTTTTATATACAGCGCTTTGAGCCGTTTTACGCCGAAAAGCACGATGGAGCTTTTTGAAAAACTCGGAGTCGCCCTTAAAACCGAAAGGGGAAGACGGGTTTTTCCGGTTTCGGATAAAGCGATGGATATTGCGGACGCGCTCCAGATATTCATAAAGAATAAGAACATAGAGATAAAAAAGGCAAGAGCCGAAAAACTCGTTATAGAGGGTGGAAAGCTGAAAGGCGTGCTCACCGATGACGGAAAATTTTTCGGTGCTCAAAAGGTGCTCGTTTCCACCGGAGGATTAAGCTATCCCGCGACCGGTTCTACCGGGGACGGCTATGCTCTTGCGGTGCAGGCCGGTCATACTCTTGTGGATACAAGGGCTTCTCTTGTGGGGATAAAGACTGCGGAGGACTTTTCGGAGGCTTCCGGGCTTTCGCTCAAAAACGTAACGCTGCGTCTTTTCGAAAGCGGGAAGAAAAAGCCAATCTATGAAGAACTCGGAGAAATGCTTATAACCTACGACGGAGTTTCCGGTCCTCTTGTTTTAAGCGCAAGCTCGTTTATGAAAAATGATATCGGGGATTACCACCTTGAACTTGATTTAAAACCCGGGCTATCGGAGGAGGAGCTTGATGCGAGGATCCTGCGCGATTTTGATGAGATGAAAAAACGCGATCTGATAAACGCCCTTGATAAGCTGCTTCCGAAAAGCTTTATAAAATACGTTGTTGAACAGAGCAAAACACCTTTTGAAACGAAGGTAAATCAGATAACGAAAGAGGAACGCAGAAGCCTTGTTGAGGCAATAAAGCGTTTTGCAATAACGCCGGAGGAACTCGGAAATATCGAGGGCGCGGTCATTACCGCAGGCGGAGTTTCGGTAAAAGAGGTCGATCCCAAAACGATGGAGTCAAAAATCCAGCCCGGACTTTATTTTGCCGGAGAGGTGCTCGATATTGATGCCGAAACCGGAGGGTATAATTTACAGATTGCTTTTGCGACGGGATACGCCGCCGGAACGGCACTATAATAGAAGGAGATTGAATTTTTATGAAGGTAGCGATAGACGGGCCTGCCGGAGCGGGCAAGAGCGTAATAGCAAGGCCCGCCGCGAAGGAGCTTCGCTTCATTTA
>JAZLFU010000087.1:0-1208 GCA_045615915.1 Oscillospiraceae bacterium | reverse complement strand
GGCTGTCAAAGAGCTTTTTGATAAAAAAGGTATAACCGTTCCGCTTTTCGGAATGGTGAAAGACGACCGCCACAGAACAAGAGCGATAGCTCAAAACGGCGGAGAAATTGCCATTTCTCCGATAAAAGAGCTTTTTAATTTCGTAACGGCAATACAGGACGAAGTCCATAGGTTTACAATAACGTACAGCCGCAAAAAACATACGAAAACGAATTTTGAACTTGCAATAACAAAAGCCGAAGGTATAGGGCCGAAACGCGCCTATGCGCTTCTCAAACATTTTAAAACGATGAAGGCAATGAGAGAAGCAACGGAAGAAGAACTTCTCGAAGTTGAGGGAATGACCGTTACCGCAGCAAAATCGCTTAAAGAATTTTTAGATAAAGACGAATGAAGATTGACATTTGCGTAAAAAAATAGGATAATAATTATATATAAAATGAGGGAGCTAAAATATGAGAGTTATTACCGGAACGGCAAAAGGAAAACGGATAGTAACACCGGAAGGCAAAGAAGTAACACGCCCGACCGGTGAGAAAGTAAAAGAAGGAATATTTTCAGCGATACAGTTTATAATTGAAGGCGCAGATGTGCTTGACCTTTTTGCGGGCTCGGGTCAGCTCGGTATAGAAGCTCTTTCACGGGGCGCAAGATCGGCGGTATTCGTAGATAATTCAAAGCTCGCGCAAAAATGTATTCTTGACAATATAAAGAATTGCGGTTTTGAAAACAGCGCGAAGCTGAAAACAACGGATGCACTGTTATACCTTTCCGGCGCTATGGAGCGTTTTGATATTGCCTTCCTTGATCCGCCGTATGCCGCGGAACAGCTTCCGGTCGTAATGCCGGCAGTTTCGAAGGTTATGCGTCCGGGCGGAATTGTATATTGCGAAACCGCAAAAACCATTGATCTTCCGGATGAAATAGAAAAACTCACTAAAATAAAAGAGTATCGCTATGGGAGAACAAAGGTGCTTGCATATAGGCGAAACGAGGAATGATTATGAGAAAAGCGGTATGTCCGGGAAGCTTTTGCCCGGTTACCAATGGGCATATTGATGTTATAATGAGAGCGGCAAAGATATTCGATGAAGTAACCGCTCTCGTTATGACAAATCCGGATAAGGAGTGCATCTTTACTCCGGAAGAACGCTGTGATATGATAAAAGCGGCTTTGAAAAATGAGAAAAATATTAAAGTTGAGTCGT
>JAZLFU010000086.1:0-2787 GCA_045615915.1 Oscillospiraceae bacterium | reverse complement strand
TGATCGAAAATGAAAAGAACGGAGCTCAGGCTTTTGTTTGCCTGCCCGGAAAAATACACCGAGGAGCCCATTAAGATCTGCGGTTGGCTCAGGACTTCCCGTAACTCCAAATCTGTCGGATTTATCGAACTTAATGACGGTACCTGCTTTTCCAATATTCAGGTAGTTTATGAAGAAAATATCGTAAATAATTATAAAGAGATCACCAAGCTCAACGTTGGATCTTCCGTTTCCGTAACGGGTAATATAATCCTTACTCCCGATGCAAAACAACCTTTTGAGATGCACGCCACCGAAATAGAAATCGAAGGTGAATCCACCCCGGATTACCCGCTCCAAAAAAAGCGCCACAGCCTTGAATATCTTCGTACTATCGCGCATCTCCGTCCGAGAACAAATACTTTCTCCGCAGCGTTCCGTGTAAGAAGCGCCGCCGCTTTTGCAATTCATCAGTTCTTCCAGAGCCGCGGCTTCGTATACGTTCACACTCCGCTTATTACCGGTTCCGACTGTGAAGGCGCGGGCGAAATGTTCCGCATCACAACCCTTGATCCCGAAAATCCTCCCCGCACCGAAGACGGAAAAGTCGATTTCAGCCAGGATTTCTTCGGAAAGCCCACTGGACTTACCGTTTCCGGTCAGCTTGAAGGCGAAGCAATGGCAATGGCTTTCAGCAATATCTATACCTTCGGACCTACTTTCCGCGCGGAAAAATCCTACACCCAGCGCCATGCCGCTGAATTCTGGATGATCGAGCCGGAAATCGCATTCGCCGACCTTGCCGACGAAATGCAGCTTTCCGAAGATATGATAAAATATATCTTCCGATATGTTCTTGATAACTGCCCGAGAGAAATGCAGTTCTTCAACGATTTCTATGACAACGGACTTATTGAAAGACTTGAAAGCATCTGCAAAGCCGAATTCGCAAGAGTCGATTATACCGATGCCGTTGAAATGCTCTCCAAAGTAAAAGACCGCTTCGAGTATCCCGTATATTGGGGCTGCGACCTTCAAACCGAGCACGAGCGCTATCTCACCGAAGAAATATACAAAGCTCCTATCTTTGTAACCAATTACCCGAAAGAAATAAAAGCGTTCTATATGCGCCAAAACGATGACGGAAAGACTGTTGCCGCGGCGGATCTCCTTGTTCCCGGCGTAGGCGAAATAGTCGGCGGAAGCCAGCGTGAAGAACGTCTTGACGTACTCCTTGACCGCATTCGTGAGCTTGGTCTTAAAGAGGAAGATTACAGCTGGTATCTTGACCTTCGCCGTTACGGTGGATGCAAACATGCCGGATACGGTCTCGGCTTCGAGCGTATTATTATGTATATCACCGGTATTCAGAATATCCGCGACGTTCTTCCCTTCCCGAGAACTACCGGTTCTGCCGAATTTTAAAATATTTCTGCCGGGAGAATTTCCGGCAGTTTTTTATTATAAATTTTAAACGTATCCTATGAAAAGAGGCAAATAAAATGAAATATACCGAAATGTCCGCTACCGAGCTTCGAAAAGAAAAAGCAGAGGTTTTGAAAAACTACGAAAACATAAAATCACTTGGACTTAAACTCAATATTTCAAGAGGTACTCCCTCTCCCGAACAGCTTGCCCTTTCTGCGCCGATGCTTGACATTATAAACAGCAAAACGGAAAACTTCAAATGCGAAAGCGGAGCGGATATAAGGAACTACGGCGTTGTTGAAGGAATTCCCGAATGCCGCAAGCTTTTCGCCGATATTCTCGGAGCAAATCCGGAAGAAGTAATCGTTACCGGCAACAGCTCCCTTAATCTTTTCTATACTCTCATTTCCCATGCGGTCTGCCAGGGTGTCCCCGGTTCTGAAAAGCCCTGGAGCGAATGTAAGGAAAGAAAGCTTCTATGCCCCGTTCCCGGATACGACCGTCATTTTTCCGTTGGGGAATATTTCGGCTTTGGACTTATTCCGGTAAAAATGTATTCCGATGGTCCGGATATGGACGAAGTGGAAATGTATGTTACCGACCCTGACGTAAAAGGCATAATCTGCGTTCCCAAATACTCCAACCCGCAGGGAATATCCTATTCGAAAAAGGTAGTCGAGCGTTTTGCAAAGCTTTTGCCTGCCGCTCCGGATTTCAGAATTTTCTGGGATAACGCCTATGTTGTTCACGATCTTTATCCCGATGGAGAAAAGGACGAAGTAGCCTCCCTCCTCCGCCTTGCCAAAAAATACGGCAACGAGGATATGGTCTATATGCTCGGAAGCACAAGCAAAATCACTTTTCCGACCGCTGGACTTGCCGCGGTTGCCGCTTCCGAAAACAATATTGCCGACCTCAAAAAAATGTTCTCATTCCAGAATATAGGACCTGATAAAATAAACCAAATGCGCCATATTCTTTTCTTTAAAGACAAAAACGGTATCCTTGAGCATATGAAAAAACAGGCTGAAATAATCAGACCGAAGTTTGAAGCCGTTCTCGATGCTTTTAATTCAAAACTCGGAGAAACCGGAATAGCAAACTGGACTAACCCGAAAGGTGGATACTTCATCTGCGCTGAGCTTCTTCCCAAAACAGCAAAACGCACCGTGGAGCTTTGCAAGGAAGCCGGACTTACAATAACCGATGCCGGTTCCGTATATCCGTATAAAAACGATCCTCTTGACAGCATTCTTCGTATAGCGCCGACATTCGCTCCCCTTAAAGATCTTCCGAACGCAATGGAAATATTCACTCTTTCCGCGAAGCTTGCCGCTCTCGAAAATCTTTTAAGCGAAGATGAGGTTTAAAAATGTATAT
>JAZLFU010000085.1:0-5569 GCA_045615915.1 Oscillospiraceae bacterium | reverse complement strand
TACAGTATAACAAGTATAAAATACAGTTTTTACTTTAAATTACTAAAAATTTTTTGTCAAAAAGTATTGACATAACCAATAAATAGTAATAAAATGATACCATATTAAAAAACGGAGGAAAAAGAGATGGCTTCTATGTTTATGAACAATATGATAGCTAACTTTGCTTTTGCAGAGTCTTTTTCTGTTACCGTTCTTGGCCTAATCGCACTCGTAGTCTGCGTTATTGTACGCAACATAATTATTAAAGGCATGGTTATTACGGCTAAAGAATAATTGCGATGGGCTGGAAGTTAAAAGCTTGATATTATGAAGCGGTTCCACTCAAAGCAATGGAGCCGCTTTTTAATATATAAATTTAAAAATTCATTTTAGAACAAAAAGGAGAACAGTCAAAATGAAAAAAATTCTCGCATTAGTATTGGCTGTCGCAATGGTACTCAGTTTTGCAGCCTGCGGCAACAATAACAATGAACCCACAAACAGTGAAACCAATAACGGCGGCGAAGAAACCGTTGAAGGCGAAAAAGTTATCAAAATCGGCGGTATCGGACCTCTTACCGGCGACTATGCAAACTATGGTGTTTCCGTATACCAGGGCGCAAAACTTGCTGCTGAAGAAATCAACGCAGCAGGCGGCATCAACGGAATGAAGATCGATCTCAACTTTCAGGATTCCCAGGGCGACCCCGACAGCGCAGTAAGTGCATATGGCAAACTCATCGACTGGGGCATGGATATCTCCCTTTCCGGCGTATTCTCCGGTGAAACTGCTTCCATTACCGCTGCAGCAGCGGAGGACGATATGTTCCTTCTTTCTGCTTCCGCTTCCGCAGATACCTGCATCGCCGCAAACGACGCTGCATACCGTGTATGCTTCTTCGATTCCTTCCAGGGCGTAGCAGCTGCTGACTACATCAAAGACAACAACATGGCTGATAAAGTCGGTGTTTTCTATCAGAGCGATATCGACTACTCCATCGGCCTTTATGAGAGCTTCAAAGCTGAATGCGAAAAGATCGGTATTGAAATCGCTGAAGTACAGTCCTTCACTCTTGATACCAACACCAGCTTCGAGACTCAGATCAATGCTCTCGTAAGCTCCGGCGTAAAACTCGTATTTATGCCTATCTATGCTGCTGAAGCTTCCACTTTCCTCAGCCAGGCAAAGAACGGAACTCCTGATGCAAAATTTGCTGAAGACGTTTACTTCTTCGGTGCAGACGGACTTGACGGAATCATCGGTAAAGTTGAGCAGTCTCCCAAGACCGCAGATAACGTTCTTATGCTTACTCCTTTCGCAGCAGATAACCCTGACGAAAAAGTAAAATCTTTCGTTGATGCTTATAAAGCAGCAAACGGTGTGGCTCCCGACCAGTTCGCAGCAGGCGGCTATGATGCAACTTACATTCTTAAAGCACTTGTTGAAAATGCAGGCATCACCGATGCAGGCGAGATCACCGAAGCTGAAATGATTAAACAAATTCTTGCTCTTGAATTCACCGGCGTAACCGGAACCATGACTTGGGGCGAAGACGGAAATACTTCCAAAGCCGCTCTTGCTATCGTTTATAAAGATGGCGTAGGTTCCTTGTTTGGTGTGTAATTCCAAAAAGCACGTAAATAAGTAATATGGTGCTGTATCCCTCGCAAAATATGCGGGGGATACGGCCGATTAAAAAGGATATTATTATGACTGATTTTATTAAGACACTTATAAGTGGTCTGAACCTCGGAAGCATATATGCGCTTATAGCACTTGGATATTCGATGGTTTACGGAATAGCAAAAATGCTGAACTTTGCTCATGGCGATATTATTATGATAGGAGCTTATACTGCTATCGTAGGGGTTATGAATTTAGGCCTTCCGCCGATTTTGGGAATACTGCTCAGCGTAGTGGTTTGCGCTGTTCTCGGTATTTCCATTGAAAGACTGGCATACAGACCTTTGAGAAATGCTCCTTCGCTTGCCGTACTTATTACCGCAATAGGTGTAAGCTATTTTCTCCAGAATATAGCGCTTCTCATATTTGGCTCTGAACAGATAGCCTATCCGACTATTACAGGTTTCCCGAGCGTTACAATAGGAGAAGTTACCATTGACGGAATAAGTGTTTTCACACTTGTTATAACTGCCGTAATAATGGTTGGTCTTACTTTGTTTATTAACTTTACGAAAACCGGTAAAGCAATGCGTGCGGTGTCCGAAGATAAAGCGGCGTGTTCGCTTATGGGTATAAACGTAAATAAAACAATAACTATTACCTTTGCAATAGGTTCGGCTCTTGCCGCTCTTGCAAGTACATTCTATGGAGCAACGTATATTTATATAAGACCTACAACCGGTTCAATGCCCGGAATAAAGGCGTTTACCGCGGCTGTTTTTGGTGGAATAGGTTCTCTTCCCGGTGCAATGCTCGGAGGAATTTGCCTCGGACTTATTGAGCAGTTCTCCAAAGTTTATATTTCACCGCTTTGGGCAAACGCAATAGTATTTGGCGTTCTTATTGTTGTTCTCATTGTAAGACCTACCGGACTTATAGGAAAACCGATTTCGGAGAAAGTGTGATTGAGATGATGGAAAAAGTAAAGAAATTATTGCTCAATCGCAATTTTATTACAATCGGAATAATAATTATTGTTTATATCGTATTGGGCATTTTGCTATATTCTGGAAATCTTTCAAGACAGATTTCAAATATGCTTATATCCGTATCCGTATACGTTGTTTTGGCGGTATCTCTTAACCTTGTAGTCGGACTTCTCGGTGAACTTTCACTTGGCCATGCGGGGTTTGTATCCGTTGGCTTGTTCTCCGGTTGTTTGGTTTCAATAGCATTGGCTGATAAGCTTCCGATGTTTGCAAGAGTTCCGCTTTCAATGATAGTCGGCGGACTTGTTGCCGCTGTTTTCGGATTTGTAGTAGGACTTCCTGCTTTGAGATTGAAAGGCGACTATCTTGCAATAGTTACTCTTGCCTGCGGCGAGATTATCAAGTCGATAATAACGAACCTTAATATAACCGGCGGCGCAAGAGGACTTGATACAAGCAGTATCTTTTCCAATTCAAAAACGCTTCTTCCTTATGCAGTAATAATTGTTATTATTACCGTTATAGTCATGATGAACGTTAAAAATTCAAGACACGGAAGAGCTATTATGGCAATAAGAGATAACCGAATTGCCGCTGAATCGATAGGAATAAACGTTACATATTTTAAACTTGCGGTATTTATAATTGCGGCATTTTTCGCAGGAGCCGCTGGTGCTCTTTATGGTCATAACTTCGCAAATATCAAAGCGACGAGTTTTGATTACAACGTTTCAATAGAAATACTCGTTATGGTAGTTCTCGGCGGCATGGGTTCTGTCGGCGGCTCTGTTGCGGCGGCGGTTGTGCTCCGCGTTCTTCCGGAAGCTTTCCGTGAATTCGGCGATTACCGTATGCTCGTTTACTCTATCGTGCTTATAGTTGTAATGCTTGTTTCCCATAACCCGGTATTCAATTCCTATGCGGAAAAGATAAATCCCAAGAGGCTTTTGAAATTGTTTAATAAAAAGAAAACGGTAAAGGAGGAAGAAACAAATGGATAATCAAAAACTTGTTACACCTTCCTCCGATGCAAAAATACTTGAGAGAGATCTTGGCAAGATGCCGGCTCTTGAATGTAAACACCTCGGAATAGTGTTCGGCGGACTTCATGCAGTTGAGAATTTCAACATTACAATAGGTCCTACTGAAATAAGCGGACTTATAGGCCCTAATGGTGCCGGTAAAACAACGGTTTTCAATCTTCTGACACGTGTTTACGAGCCTACTTCCGGTGTTATACTCCTTAACGGAAAAGATACAAAGGGAATGAGTACTGTTGAACTTTCTCATGCCGGAATTGCAAGAACATTCCAGAATATAAGACTTTTCAACAATCTTTCCGTTATTGATAATATAATCGCGGCAATGAACTCTACAATGCACTATGGATTGCTTGATTCCATTTTACGTCTTCCTTCTTACTGGAAAGAGGAAAGGGAAGCAAAAGAAAAAGCGATGGAGCTTCTTTCCATATTCAGTATGGAGGATGTTGCAAATGAAAAAGCAGGTTCTTTGCCGTACGGTGCTCAAAGACGTGTTGAAATACTCCGCGCTCTTGCAACCAATCCCCACCTTTTGCTTCTCGATGAACCTGCGGCAGGTATGAACCCGGCTGAAACAGAGGAACTTATGGAGAATATCAGAAAGATAAGGGATACTTTCCATATAGCGATTTTGCTTATTGAGCATGATATGAGTCTTGTTATGGGTGTTTGCGACGGTATTTGTGTTTTAAACTTCGGAAAGGTAATCGCAAAGGGTACTCCCGATGAAATCAAAAACGATCCTACTGTTATTGAGGCTTACCTCGGTACACATGACGATAATGAATAACGGAGGTGCCGAATATGAGTGAATCATTGCTTAAAGTTGATGATATAAACGTATATTATGGCGCTATTCATGCCATAAAAGGTATTTCGTTTGAAGTACATGAGGGAGAAATAGTTACCCTTATCGGCGCGAACGGAGCGGGAAAATCCACGACGCTCAAAACCGTTTCCGGAATACTTCGCGGAAAGACCGGTACTATTGAGTTCGACGGAAAAGATATCACAAAAGAATATGCTCATAAGATGATTTCTTTGGGTATTGCCCACGTCCCGGAGGGCAGAAGAATTTTCCAGCAGCTTACCGTAAAAGAAAACCTTGAAATGGGTGCTTTTTCAAGACCTGCTTCGGAGGTTAAACCGAGCCTTGAAGACGTATACAACCGTTTCCCGAGACTTCGCGAGCGTGAAAAACAGGTCGCGGGTACTCTTTCCGGCGGTGAGCAGCAGATGCTCGCAATGGGCAGAGCGTTAATGTCCCGCCCGAAGTTAATGATGCTCGATGAACCCTCAATGGGACTTTCTCCGCTTCTTGTTCAGCAGATTTTTGATATAATCAAAGAGCTTAACGCTTCCGGTACAACTATCCTTCTTGTTGAGCAGAACGCGAAAATGGCGCTTTCCATTGCCGACAGAGCCTACGTTCTTGAAACCGGTAAGATAGTAAAAGAAGGCGTTGCGAGAGATTTGCTTAATGATGAATCCGTAAAGAAAGCATATCTTGGCGGCTGACAAAATAAATTTAAAACTCGTCGAAAAAAATTCGGCGGGTTTTATTTTTTTATTATAAAATTATTGTCTGACAATAATAAATATGTTAAAATATTATAGCAAAACTTGAAAGCAAAGGTGAAACCTTTATATATGACCGATATTTATATTGTAAGACATTGTGAAATAACCTCAAACGAAAGCGCGACCTTTGCCGGAATGACGGATTGCGATATTACCGAAAGAGGACAAAAACAGCTTGACGCTCTTTCCGAAAGGTTTAAAGATATTAAGCTTGATAAGATTTATGCAACGAGCCGTATACGCGCGAAAAAGACGGCGAACGCCATGAATAAATATTCCGGCGCACCGATAGAAACCGATAACGGATTTATGGAGATATATCTCGGAGAATTTGAAGGGAAACCCGTTTC
>JAZLFU010000084.1:0-8266 GCA_045615915.1 Oscillospiraceae bacterium | reverse complement strand
AAGGTCTTGCCGCCGGAACGGTAGACGCCGCTTTCGCCGTATCTTCTCTTCCGAGCACAAACATACATGAATATGCTCAAATGCGGCCGATAAAGTTTCTTCCGATTTCCGTTGCGAACGCGACAAAGCTTAAAAGAAACTGCCCGTTTTTCAGCGACGGAGTTATTTTAAGTGAAACCTACGGAACGGAAAACTCCGTTGCAACACTTTGTATCGATATAATGCTCATCTGCCGAAGCGACCTTCCGCAAAATAAGGTATACAGCTTCACCTCGGCGCTTTTTGATAATCTTGACGAGCTTGCTTCCGGTCATTCAAAAGGCTCCGACATATACGTTGACCTTGCTCCGGAAATACGCGTGGGAAATCTCCACAACGGCGCAAAGAATTATTATGACAGTCTTTCTGAAAAATGAAAAACAAAAAGAGTCTTCAAAACGAAGGCTCTTTTTTTAATATACAACTTCTATTGCGGAATGGATATTTTCAATAACCGCTCCGTCTGCTCCCTGCTCAAACTCTCCATCAAGGCTCCAGCCGCCCTCCGGATTTTTGAGCACCGTTATTTTATTCGCCGGGAAAAATTCTATTTTATCGCAGTTTTCAAATTGCTGGGTTGTTATCGCGTGAATTATTTTCGAAAGGTCGGAAAGATTATCCGGATTTTTTATAAGCATAACCTCAAAAACTCCGTCATTCATATCCACCTGTTCCGAAGAAATTGAAAGTATTCCGCCCACGGAGGTGGAATTGCTTACCGCTCCGAAGAGATAGTTATCCTCGTACACCTTTCCGTTGGCTTCAAGGGAAATATGCTCGGGATGAATATTTGCAAGCTCCGCGCCGCCCTCGAATATATAAGCAAGATGCCCTATTACGTTTTTTACGTTTTGCGATGCCGTATAGCTTGCCTTTGTGAACGCTCCGAATGATGAAACATAGGTAAAAATTCTTTCTCCGAATAAACCTATATCGAATTTATGCGGTGTTCCCTTAACTATATTCCCCGCAGCGGTAATTATATCCGAAGAAAGCCCGAGACTTGACGCAAAATCGTTCGTGCTTCCGCAGGGGATATAGCCGAGCGGCCTCTTCGCACCTTTAATATTGCCGGAAACCGCTTCGTTAAACGTTCCATCCCCGCCGCAGGCAACTATCATATCGAATTTCTCACCGTATTCAAAAGCCCATTTTTCGGCATCTCCGCGCTTTGCGGTGAACATTGTAAAAACATCATATCCGTCAGCGGAAAAAATTCCGGATATTTTCGAAGCGTAAAGATTTCCAAGCCGAAGTCCCGAAACGGGATTTATTATAAATAAAAGTTTTTTCCCCAAAAACTCACCTTCAAAAAATCAAACTTTCTTAATAAAACTATGGGAGCATTTCGGACAGCGTATCTCAACCTTGCCCCTTCCCCGCGGGATCCTTATTTTTTGGCCGCAGGATGGACATTTGAAATGTTTATAAGTTCTCATCTCTTCGAAATCACATTTGAGATTTGCCCAAAAATTCTTTACTTTCCAAACGAGCTGCAAAAACTTTACGTTTTCCGACTGGCGCTTCGGAATATTCTTTGAAAGACATCTGTAAACGTCAATTCCATATATAATGAGAGAAAGAATATAAAACGGCCAAAAACGAGTTATTACGTAAACGATATAAAAGAGAAAACCAATCGCAAAAATCGCGATTGAAAGCTGGTCTCCGCCATACCTTCCGTACATAAACTGTTTTATTTTCTGAATTATCATATAACCGCTCCTCTGTCGATATTACGATATAATCTTATCATATACTTTATTCTTATTAGTTAACGAATTATAAATTTTTTATTCCATAATATAGACAATAATTTTTAAAAGTGATATAATATAAAAACAGTCTAATCGGAGGCATAGCTCAGCTGGTTAGAGCGCTTGCTTCACACGCAAGAGGTCAACAGTTCAAGTCTGTTTGTCTCCACCATAATAAAGCCTTAAAAACCGCTTATTTAAGCCACTTTTTGAGGTTTTATTTTTTTCTCTTTTTTCCTTGTAGTCCTTAATGGATTTAAGCGTTGTTTTAATGGTATTAAGGGCGTTCTTTTCCGTATCGGTAAATCTTCCTGTCTTGATGTCTTCGCTCGCCTCGATGAGCAGGTCGATGTCCGAAGGCAAACTTCCGTCAGAGCGGAGCTGATAGCTATTTGTGTCGCCTTGGGAAAAAATCTCTTGACTTACGGGAGAAGACTGTGGTATTATTCCTATAGAGTCCAGTATGGAACTGCGTAACGGGGATTGTACCCTACTAACGTTCAGCCATTCTTGGATTCTTTTTTTATCCGCATATCTTACATGGACCAATTCACCGTTGTCTTTAAGGAAAAGACTACTGATGTGGCTTCTCCCTTCAATAGAAGAAATTTTTATTATATCCAACAAATTTCCTTTATTTGATTTTGGATCAAGCAGTAAAACAGTAGTAACAGTCTTTCCAAAACTATCTTTTAAGTCTCCCATAATAATTCTTGACTCATCATCTGTTTTTGAATCAATTACTATAATAGGATTTTGTAGAAGATCATATACGCCTTTTATTGTATCTTTTGTGATTCCTTCGTGATCTCTTAATGTTTTAAGAAGTTTTGTAGCGTCAAGTCTGATTTCTTTATTTGGTATCTGCGCGTCCAAAAGAACCTGCGAAGGTTTGCCAAAATTGAAAGAGAACCCTACCGTTTTATTATCCCAGTTGTCAATTTGTTGGTCAAGTCTCTGCTGATACCTTATATCCTCGTTTCCTTCGTTGAACCTCTCCGAAAGCGGAATGACATTGCCGGAATCGTCGTAGGTTACCGGATCGGCGGATTTGATTTGACTTGATGCAAAAACAATATAATCATCTGCGACCAAAAATTTTACATTCTCATTAAAATCTTTTCCGCCCATATCTCCTTGATCTATTATGTTTTTGGCTATAAGTCCGTCATATCCGCGATCTTTTGCGTATTTAGCCCATTCGTTTATGTTTTTTCCTTCGACTTTGGTACTCCATCTTTTTCCTTCAAAATCAACGGTGAACGGATTATTTATCTTTAAGTAAGATTCGTAGAGTCCACCTTTATAGACTCTGTTTTCTTCTCTCTCACCGTCTCTATTAAAGCCGTTGTAAACAGAGAAATTGTTGTTTGTATTAAGATTTACTTTGTTCTTTTCAAAGGTATATGAATACGCAATATCGGGGTTTGTACTGAAAAAGTAAGCTCCGTCTGGTGAGTTGCTGCCTTTTCTGCCAGTATTATCAAATACGGTAAAATACTTGTTGCTTCCATGATACGCTTTAACAGTAAATCCCGCCTCTTTTGCCGCTTCGTCCACCATCTTCTGCGCCGTTTCCATGTCTCCGGAGTTTACCGCCGCAAGATATTTTTCATCCCTCTGCTGATTTTTTCTCAAAACCTCTTGACTTTTGTTCGCGGAAGTTGTATTATCCATATCGGTAGCAATTGCAGGATCAGATTCTACTGAACCCGTTGCTACTTTTTTTATTGGATCAATATCATAAAGAATTTTTCTGCCGTTTATGTCATTCGCTATATTCAGCGTTGCATCATAGACGGCATTATTTTTGTCTTGAAGATATACAGTCCAATAATCCCAGTTGTTTGCTCCGTTGTTATCAACCCAACCGTGGGTTTTTCTCGACGGTTCGTTTCCGAAATATTTTGCCGCAGTAACAAGTTCATCAATAAGAGGTATTGCTTCTTGTTTGATTTCTTTGCTTTCTTTCCTGTATTTTGTAGCTAAATCTTTGTTCGCAGGGGCAATTTTACCTTTATCGTTTCTGAAATTTTTGTTTTCCGCAACAACAAAAGTAACCGGATTACCGTTGTTGTCATAAGCGGTAAGCTCAACTCCGGCAAGCTCTTTCTTGACATACTCTTTTACCATTTCTTTTCTTTCTTCATCAGAAAGTCCGGTAAGTAAAGTAGAATCAAGGTAAACGCCTGCGCCGTAGTCTTTGCCGTCTTCGTCAACGATTTCTCTTATTTGGAACTTTGTGTTTCCGCTCTCTTCCGTTTCTCCGCTCCTTGCTCCCATCATATTTTCTCTTGCGTTCACCGTCATATCAACAAACGCTTTCCGGAGGTCTTCGGCGTATTCCAGTATTCCGTTTACTTCGGTCTTGGAAAGCCTCGCCTCCTTGAGAGATTCGCCGGTCATAAAGCTCTTTATCCTGCTTATTATCTTGTCGATTACGCAAGAGGTCCGCGGCTCGAGTCCGCATGTCTCCACAAAAAACTCCCCGAAAAATCCGGGGAGTTTTTTTACTGCAATTTTTCAAAAAACTCGTATTCTTCACAGCTTACCAGGCTACCGAAAGAAATATCTTCGAACAGTTTTTCAAGCGCTTTCGGAGAATTTACTACAACTCCCATGCCGCCGAGTTCAAGCATCGGAGCTGCGTCTGTGGCAAACCTGTCTCCGATGGAAAGCATATTGCAGCAGGGAACGCCAATACTCTCCGAAATATTTTGCATTACCTCTTTTTTATTGAATGCGCCGGAACATTTTGAACGGTCGCTGCAAAGTATATCGGTAAATATCTCCGGCTTTATTTCAAGCTTTTGAAGTATCTTTTCAATATTTGCGTAGGTATTACTTGAAAGCAGAAAAATCGGCGCTATGGCTGAAAAACACCTTACCGTGTCATTCCGTACGGCTTTCGTTTTATCTATCCCGGAAACGTCAAAATGTTCCTCACGGAAAGCACTCCAAACCTCTTTCGGAACTCCTATTTTTAGAAAAAACTCCGTTGCGGATCTCGCCTTCGGTGAAACGTATGGCAAAATTCCGTTTTCATCGAGGAACACTTTTGCCTCGTCTTCCGTCTTTCCGAAATAGCTTTCCAGAAATTCTGTTTCTATTCCATAGTACATTTTTACCGTATCCGAAAGATCGTAGAGCGTTCCGTCAAGGTCAAAAACGATCGCTTTTATCTCTTCCATATCATTTCACCTTTTTAAGTCCTTTCGGCATAATGGTTTCATCAGCCGGATTTTGAGTTCCGTCAAAATATATCTTTTCGATACATTTTTTGCACCAACCGGCAAGCTTAAATCCATCGCTCTTCTGGAAACAGTAATCGTTCATTTTAAACACCCAAAACACAAAGAGCGCCGCCGAAAGTTCTTCATATTCTACGTATTTCGTGAAATAGCTCATCATGGTATCATAGAGCTTTATATTCAAATCACCCGGGAATTCCCGAAGTTCGATTATAAACTGAATTACGTATTCAAACGCTCTCGGGCCTAAAACACCCATAGGATCAATGGCGATAACTCCGTTATCATAGCTCAATATATTTCTCTTATGAAGATCTCTGTGAAGATAATATTTAGGTGCGTGCTCAAAATACTTTTCCCAGACAAGCCGCGCTTTTTTCTCCATTGATTTTCTGAATTCCGTTTCATATCCGGAATTTCCCGCCGCTTTGGAATAATCGTCAAATTCGCCCATAACGGTAGGAACGGAAGTATCTCCGCAAAGCTCCTCCTCCGTTATCATATTGCCGTCAACAAAATCGAAAAAACGGCGCAAAACCTCATTTCCCGGATCGAATTTCACCTGGAAGCCGGGTTTTATCATTTTGAGCACCAAAACTCTTTTTTCGATATCATAATCTATCATATCCGCCATTATTCCGGGTTTTGCATAGTGATAATACACCCATTCCTTATGGAAACGGCGGTCAAAAGGGGTAAACTTTATGATTATGTCTCCGTATTTCTTTGAGCACGCCTCATAGACGATATTGCCCTCCGTCTGTGAATTGATATGATAACTCGTAAGCTCGTATTTTTCCGCAAATTCGGAAATGGTATTCTGAACGGAATTTATCCATTCACCAACTCCCTTTGTTCCGTCAGCGGAAAGATAATAATTAACTATACCGAGAGTGCGCTCATTTTGCGGCCTTACTATCGTATTTTCATAAAGCTCTTTGAATTTTTCCAATTCTTCATCGGAATTTATCTCCATTTGATGCGGAAATTCTTTCAAAATATAAATATCATTGTTTTTCGGCAAAAGGTCTTTGATATCGTTTTCTCCGTTAAATATCTCACAAAGCTTATCAAAGGCAAAACCGCACGGCAAAACTTTTTCTCCGCTTTCATTTTTCGCCGCCGCAAAGCTGTATTCGTTGAGAGCCGAAAAGATTCTGTCATATTCCGTTTCGGAAGCCATGGCACAGACCGCGCTTGTAAAAACTATTTTTTCACAGCCGAAATTTTCTTTTATGTACTCAATTCCGTCTTTGAACAAACCGGAAAAAACGTTTACATTATATCTGCTCTTTATAAAATCCAACCGCTCATCCGAAAAAACTATTACCTCGTCAACGCTTTTCGTTTTGCGGCAGGAATCCATAACGTAATCCATAATCATACGGTTGTTATATTCTCTGTATTGCCACTCTCCGCCGGAAAGTACCGCAATAACGTTCCTTATATATTCCTTTTTCAAAGCCTTTCGCTTCCTTTCGGAATAAATTTCCTCCGTTTTATTTTAATACTTTTTTTATCCATATACAATACAAAAATGAAAACAGCTCTGCTTAATGCAAAGCTGTTTTTTACAAATGGTATATTATGTCGAAAAACGTACTATTTGTATTGGTCTATATCGTGTCTGTCGAAAATCTTAAACCAAAACGGGCGTTTATATTCCTTTTGCAGCTTACCTTCCTCAATTCGCTTTACCTCTTTATAATGGAGAAAAGCGCCGAAAAGCTCGCCCGCATATCCCAAAATTGCGTACATTAAAATAACGTACCAGTTTTTTTCCGCAAAGCAGATATACAGCATGGGAACAAAAACCATTCCGGCGAGAACACCGTAAACCGGCATAAAACCGACTTTCTGTGCCATAACTCCGCCGACTATTGCCGAAAGCATGGGAAAAGCGCCCCATTCAAGAATTACCACTCTCGTTGCTTCGCCTGCTTCGTAATCAAGGAAATACGTTGTGGCAAGCAATACGGCATAAAAACCGGTAAGAATTGCTATGGATACAAAAGTATCTTTCAGTTTAAGAGATTTCATCACACAATGGAGATTTTCTTAATGACAACTTTCTTTTCGGGGCTGTCATCGGGATAGGTAGGAACATTTGCGATGGCATCAACAACCTCGATACCCTCTACTACGTGGCCGAAACCTGCGTAATCGCCATCAAGGAAATCGCTGTCCTCGTGAACGATAAAGAACTGGCAGGAAGCGGAGTTGGGATCGGAAGTTCTTGCCATGGAAATAACACCGCGTTTGTGGCTTATGTTGTTATTATCCCAGCCGTTGGATTTGAATTCGCCATATATTTCGGGTTTGCAGCCGCCGGTACCGTTGCCTGCGGGATCTCCGCCCTGGATCATGAAGCCTTTGATAATGCGGTGAAAAGTAAGGCCGTCATAGAAGCCTTTTTTTACGAGAGCCTCAAAATTTTCAACGGTTTTGGGAGCTGCGTCATGGTCAAGCTCAATTTTAATGGAGCCGAAGCTCTTTACGTCAATTTGAATCATAATAACTGATCCTCCTATATTTTGTTATGTATATATAATACTATTTTCAAACTGAAAAGTAAATAGAAAAAAGACAAACTCTTTTTTGAGTCTGTCCTTTTAATATCATTTATGTTCTCCGTAGAAAAAGAGCGCTACGGCTCCGGGACCGACATGGCTTCCTACAATAGGTTCATACGGTACCACCATGAATTCTCCCGTAAAACCGACTTCACGGAGGCGCTTTTCTATGTATTCCTCCGCCACCGAATTATCCGCAACGGCAAGACCTGCCATCGCATTCCTATCGAGCACAAGCGAATCATACTGTTCAACTAAAGTTTCGTAAGATTTTTGTGCTCCCCTTACTTTTCCGCATATAACGATATATCCATCCGGACTTCCTTTTAAAATCGGCTTTATATTAAGACTCGTCCCGACAGCTGCCGCCATATTCGAAACTCTTCCGGTGTTTTTAAGATATTTAAGGTCATCAACGGTAAAGAACTGGCACATATTCTTTTTATGCAGTTCTATTTTCTTTACAATTTTGATGAAAGGCTCTCCCTTTTCTATAAGTTCGGCAGCCTCCATTACCTGAAAACCTTCGCCGAGACTTGCCGCGAGGCTATCTATAACCGCAATCTTTGCCGAAGGATATTTCGCGCACACTTCATCAGCCGCAAGCTTTGCCGCGCCGGTAGTACCGCTTATTCCTCCAGCCATA
>JAZLFU010000083.1:0-2231 GCA_045615915.1 Oscillospiraceae bacterium | reverse complement strand
GATTTTGAACGTCTGCTTTCGTCTTCTGTATTGTCAATGGATGATGTCGAGAGGATCATTATTCAGCATACATATACCGAAAGCAATTTCAGATTCAAAAAATGGCTGAAAGGAAATTATGAGCTTTCGGAAAGCGACTGTAACTATATTTCCGGTATAAGATATTCGGCTTTCGGCAGACTTTCGGCGGAATTGCTGAACGGTATTGAAGGCGTAAAGAAAGAAACCGGTGAGATCGGAACAGTCATTCATTTTCTTTGGGAAACAAACGATAATCTGATGCAGATAATAGCGGACGAGAAGAAATATACCTTCGCGGAACAGATCCGCACGCTGAATGAACAGTATTATTCCGAACATCCTATGGATATTAACGAGCGTCTTGACGATATGGGTATTTCAAATGCTGTAAAGCGCCCGGTAATCAGAACCCTTGACATTGTTTCCGATATAGTAAAAGTCAACGGACACGCACCGGAAAAGATTTTCGTGGAAATGGCAAGAGATATTTCTGCCGGAGATAAAAAAGGAGTACGCACCGTTTCAAGAAAAAATCAGCTTTTGGAATTATATAAAAAGGTCAAAGACGATCAGCTGCCCAAACTTGAAAAGGAGCTTAATGAACTTGGTGATGACGCGGATAACAAATTGCAGAGCGAAGCCCTTTTCCTTTATTTCTGTCAACTCGGGCGCTGTATGTATTGCGGCAAACCCATTGATATTTCAATGCTCAAAACAAGTGAGTACAACATAGATCATATCTGGCCGCAATCCTTTGTAAAAGATGACAGTATTCTCAACAATAAAGTATTGGTCCATTCCACCGAAAACGGGAGCAAGAGCGATACCTATCCGCTTCCCGAAGAATGGCGCAGCCGGATGCACAGTTTTTGGGGAAATCTTTGTAAGAACGGACTTATTACAGAAGAAAAATATAAGCGTCTTACAAGGAACACCCCGTTTACCGCTTCCGAAAAACTTGGCTTTATCAACAGGCAGCTTGTTGAAACGAGGCAGGCCACAAAGACGGTAACGGAGATATTGCAGGAGAAATATCCCGAAAGCAGGATCGTTTTCGTGAAGGCCGGCCTGGTTTCGGATTTCAGGCATGAATACGGAGCTATAAAGAAGTTCGCTTATGATGAAAAATATTCAAATGAGAAAATGCGCGATATGGAACTTGTAAAATGCCGCAGCGTAAACGACCTTCATCACGCGAAAGACGCTTACCTCAATATCGTTGCGGGCAATGTTTACGATGAGAAATTTACGAATAAATGGTTTAACGTAGATACGAGTAAATATTCTCTCAATACCGACGCGCTGTTTGGAAGTGAAATCAAAAACGGCAAAGCGGTATGGTCCCCGAAAGAGCATCTCAGAACGGTGGACAAGGTGATGGCAAATAATCATATTCATCTGACCAAATATCAGACTTGCCAGAAAGGCGGACTTTTTGACCAGATGCCGTTAAAAGCGGGCGAAGGCGATCTCATTCCGAGAAAGGAAGGTCTTGATCCTGCGAAGTATGGCGGATATAACAAATCAACGGCTACGTTCTTCGCTTTGGTAAGCCATATTTCCGGCAAAAAGAAAGAACTTACCGTAATGCCGGTGGATCTTATGATCGCGGATAAATTCAGGAACGATAAAACCTTTGCCATTGAATACGCGAAGAAAACCCTCGGCAGCAAATCGAAAGATATTTCTTTCCCGCTTGGAAACAGGATCCTTAAAATAAATACCGTATTCTCTCTTGACGGATTTGAAGTCTGCCTTGCAGGTAAATCAAGCGGTGGAAAACAAATTATATTTCGTTCGTTGACTTCTTTTTATTTTGATGAGTGGAATTACTATATAAAGAAGATAGATAATTATTTTGATAAGAAATCGAAAGAAAAAACTTATGCTCCCGATTTTGATTTTCTCGGAATAACAAGAGAAAGAAATGTTGAATTCTTAAAAGTAATTAATACTAAGTATAATTCTGAGCTTTTCGGTAAACTTCCTGGTGGCAAACCCGCTTTGACAGAAGAAAAAATTGCTGAATTTATAAATTTATCAATGGAAAGTCAATTGGAATGTATTTCTAATTTCATTCTTATGTTTAAGACAAACCGTGCAAACACTTGTAACCTCTCTTCCATTGGATATAGTTCCAATTCCAACTCTGTTGTGTTAAGCGCGAATATCAGCAACTGGCAGTATCCCGACGTAAGGATCATCGACAG
>JAZLFU010000082.1:0-9651 GCA_045615915.1 Oscillospiraceae bacterium | reverse complement strand
ATGTATAATAAAATGTTTTACGGAGGTCAAATAAATGATTAAAATAGGTATTAACGGCTTCGGAAGAATAGGAAGACTTGTTTTCCGTGCGGCAATTGCTCAGCCGGAAAAATTTGAAATCGTAGGTATAAACGATCCTTTCATTGCTCCCGACTATATGGCCTATATGGCAAAATATGA
This sequence comes from Oscillospiraceae bacterium, assembly GCA_045615915.1. Lineage (GTDB taxonomy): Bacteria > Bacillota > Clostridia > Oscillospirales > Ruminococcaceae > UMGS1668. The sequence continues at coordinate 9,471 of JAZLFU010000082.1, read as the reverse complement.
CACCGCCCATGGAAGATTTGACGGTGTCCTCGCTTCCACAGAAAATGAACTCATTGCGAACGGACATCATATCGCTGTTTTCGGTTGCAAAAATCCGGAGGAAATTCCCTGGGGCGAAGTCGGCGCGGAGTACGTCATTGAAGCTACCGGCGTTTTCAAAACCGTAGAAGATTGCCAGGCTCATATCAAAGCCGGCGCACGTAAAGTAGTTATCACCGCGCCTTCCAAAGACGCTCCCATGTTCGTAATGGGCGTAAACAACACTTCGTATACAAAAGATATGACTGTTGTTTCCAACGCTTCCTGCACCACGAACTGCCTTGCTCCTCTCGCAAAGGTAATAAACGATAATTTCGGAATAAAAGACGGTCTTATGACCACCGTTCACGCAGTAACCGCCACCCAGAAAACCGTTGACGGCCCTTCCAAAAAGGATTGGAGAGGCGGCCGCGCTTCCTGCGGAAATATCATTCCTTCAACTACCGGCGCCGCAAAAGCGGTCGGAAAAGTTATCCCCTCTCTTAACGGAAAACTTACCGGTATGGCGTTCCGCGTTCCCACCATTGACGTTTCCGTCGTTGACCTTACCGTAAACCTTGAAAAACCTGCCTCATATGACGAAATCTGCGCAGCGGTAAAAGCCGCTTCCGAAGGCGAACTCAAAGGTCTTCTCGGATACACCGAAGACGCGGTGGTTTCAAGCCATTTTCTCCGCGACTCTCACGGCTCCATCTTTCATGCAAAAGCCGGTATTGCTCTTACCGATACTTTCGTAAAACTCGTTGCATGGTACGATAACGAATGGGGATACAGCTGCAACGTGCTCAAACTTACGGAATATATTGACGGCGTTGACAAAGCCTGATATAAAAAATCAAGTCCTTCCGCTTTCCGGGAGGACTGTTTTTTAATTATTTTTAAATTTTTTGATAAATCGTTTGCATTATATCTTTCGTTTTGCTACACTAATATATAGATAAATATACTTTGGTTAAGGAGACACTTTAAACCGAATGGCAGATTTAAAACTTGTAAACGTAAAAAAAGTATACCCCTGGGACAGCACCGCCGAAAGGAACAAAACTCTTGCTACTTCGGATAATCCCAAATATACCGAAGAAGGCATAGTAGCCGTAAACGATTTCAATCTTGAAATCAAGGATAAAGAATTTATCGTTCTCGTCGGGCCTTCCGGCTGCGGAAAATCAACGATACTCCGTATGATCGCGGGACTTGAAGAGATAAGCAGCGGCGAAGTTTACATAGGAGATACGCTTGTAAATAACGTTTCTCCGAAAGACCGCGATATCGCGATGGTATTCCAAAACTATTCGCTCTATCCTCATATGACGGTTTATCAGAATATGGCCTTCGCTCTTAAAATGCGCCATACTCCGAAAGACATAATAGATCAGAAAGTTCGCGAAGCCGCAGAAATACTCGGAATTTCCGAACTTCTTGACCGAAAGCCGAAAACTCTTTCCGGCGGCCAGCGTCAGCGTGTTGCAATAGGAAGAGCGATAGTAAGAGAACCGCGGGTTTTCCTTATGGACGAACCGCTTTCCAACCTCGATGCAAAGCTCCGCAACCAAATGCGCGCGGAAATAATCAAACTCCGCAGAAAAATAGATACCACCTTTATTTACGTTACCCACGACCAAACGGAAGCTATGACTTTGGGCGACCGGATAGTAATAATGAAAAACGGATTTATCCAGCAATCCGGTACGCCGCAGGAGGTATTCGACCACCCTGCAAACCTTTTCGTAGCAGGCTTTATCGGAACGCCTCAAATGAATTTCTTCCCGGCTAAACTCGTAAAGAAAGACAAATACGCCGTTGAATTTTGCGGAACGCTCACTCCCCTTTCCGAGCTTTCTCAAATTGCCCTTGAAAAGAAAAACGCGCCCGAACAGGAAATAACCCTCGGAATACGCCCGGAGCATTTTTCTCTCGGAGAAAGCGGAATTGAGGCAACTCTTGACGTTTCCGAAATGATGGGCTCAAATCTTCATCTTCATGTAAATCTGAACGGTATCGACACTATCGTAATAGTAAACGAAGGCGAAGAAAGACAGCTCTTCTATCCCGGAGAAAAAGTTTTCCTCAACTTCAGCGGAAAACTTATGCACTTATTCGACAGCGAAGGAAATAATCTTATATAAAACAGGAGGAATACATATGTATTGTAAAAATTGCGGAGCTGAAATTCCCGATAACGCAATGTTCTGTGGAAACTGCGGAATGAAAGTCGAAACCGAAAACCACGAAACCGTCGAAAACACCGAAAATACAAGTTACCAGCCCTATACTCCCGAACCCGAACATATAGACGCTGAAGTCGTCGAAACCTCCGAAAACAATAAAAACGCTTCCAACGCATACTATAATTCAATTCCGGAAAATGATCCTTATAAACCCCAATCCACCGATGAATACTCTCTCAACACAACGCTTTGGATAGTTCTTTCCATCATAGAAATAGTTGTCTGCTGCGGATCTGTTCCCGGAATAATAGCTCTCATTTTTGCAATAATTGCGAACAATAAGAAAAATCAGGGCAACTATGCCGAAGCCGTTTCCAACCTCAAAATATCCAAGATCGTATTTTTTATCGGAATAGTAATCTTCTTTTTCGGAACGGTAATATCTATCGCAACAGGAATTCTTAATGGAATTACAGGCATATGATATAATGAAAAAACGCATTATATATGTTGCGGCGGCGGCTTTAATTGCTACTGCCGCGCTTTTATATCTCTATTTTACCGAAGAAGGAAGCGGCGCTGGTATACCCTGCCCAATATATTCGCTCACCGGTCTATATTGTCCCGGCTGTGGAATTTCAAGGGCGCTTCGCTCTATCCTTCACCTTGATTTTTGCCGGGCATTTCGGTATAACGCCGCTTTTACAATATCTTTTCCGTTTATTGCCGCCTACGTTTTTGCTCTTATTTTGAGTTATATTGTAAACGGAAAGGATAAAGTGTCGGGAAAAATACCGGTAGTAATACTCTACGCCGCCGCAGGGATCTTTATCCTTTTCGGAATAATGAGAAATATTCCGGCTTTTTCTTTTCTCGCGCCAACGCTTATTTGAAGATAATGGCCAAACTTGCTATTGACACAGGTAAAAATTAGCCTTATAATGAGTATGTAAATTTAATAACACGTTTTTTGCGGTTGCGACCTTGCATCAATAAGGAACGCGGTGAAAATCCGCGACTGCTGCCACAGCTGTAAGTGCAGACGAAAAAGCATTTTGGCACTGCCGTTTTTCGGTGGGAAGTCCGCTTTTGAGGTTGAAGCACAAGCCAGAAGACTTGCCGTAAAAACTCGCGTAGGATATTCATTGGGAAAAGGATGGATTCTTAAGCAAAATTTTTGTGCGCAGTCCTTTTTTCAAAGGGCTGCTTTTTTTGTGCAAAAGGAGAACAAATATGAAAAAAATCATTATTGCGATAATAGCGTTCTGTCTTGTTTTTTGCGCCTGTTCAAACGACCTTCCGCAAACTATCGACTATAAAAAGGAACTTACGGAAGCGGAAATCGAAAGGGCAATGAAAAACGCAAACAATGACCTTGCGGAAAGACCGGACGAAAATATCTGTTATATAACGATAAACTGCCAAAAGGCCATCGAAAGCGAAATGCTTACGGAGCCAATTCTTGCAATAGTTCCCAATAACGGAATAATCCTCGATAACTGTCTCGTTGAATACGAAGAAGGAGATACGGTATTTTCTGTTCTTGCGAAAGCCGTTCGCGAAAAAAATATCCATATGGAATACAGCGGCACCAAAAAATCACCGTATATCGAAGGAATAAGTAATATTTATGAATTCGACTGCGGAAGCCTGAGCGGCTGGATGTACCGTATAAACGGCTGGTTCCCCACCTTCGGACTGGGTCAGTATAAAATAAAACGCGGCGACCAAATCGAACTTATATATACCTGCGACCTCGGAAAAGATATTGGCGATGACAATATGAATTAAAAGGAAAGAATAAAATGACGGAAAGCGAAAAGAAAACAGAATCCGGCCTCGGGCTTTACCATCCTTTGGTAAGCTTCGGCTATTTTGTTGCGGTGATAGCGGGCACTTTGCTCTTTATACACCCTGTTTTCGCCTGCGTTTCTTTACTTTCCGCAATAATCTTTTCGGCAATGGTAAATGGCAAAAAAATTGTCGGAGCGACCTTTGCTTTCGGAATACCAATGTTCCTTTTCATTGCTCTCGCAAATCCCGTTTTTAATCACCACGGAGCGACCTTCCTTTTCTATTTCCAGGATAACCCGATAACCCTTGAAGCTATTATTTACGGAATAGTTTCCGGACTTATGATGTTTGCGGCGGTGGTTTGGTTTACCTGCTACAATACAGTAATAAGTTCTGATAAATTCCTCTATATTTTCGGAAGAATATTTCCCTCGATGGCGCTTATCGTAAGTATGACGCTCTCGCTTATTCCGAAACTTCTTGCGCAGGTTAAAATAATTGCGGATACTCAGCGTACCCTCGGACTTGACTGGAAAAGCGGAAGCGTAAAAAACAGGATACTCTCCGCAGCAAGAATACTTTCCATACTCGTAAGCTGGGCGCTTGAAGACGCCGTTACAACCGCCGATTCGATGAGAGCCCGCGGCTACGGCCAGCATAAACGGAGCACATTCTCGATATTCCGTTTCGGAAGCCGCGATAAAATAATGCTTACCGTCATAATAATACTTTTCATAGCGGAAATAGCCGCATATTCAAGCGGAATTGGAACTATGGTTTTTTATCCCGTCATCGTAAAACCGGAGTTTAACTTTTTAACAGTTGTTCTCTACGGAGCGTTTTTTATGCTCGGAATACTTCCGTCAATAATTCAGATAAAGGAGGACCGCAAATGGAAGCAATTAGCGTAAAAAATTTCAGCTTCAAATATTCTTTGGGAAACGAAAACGCGCTTGATAATATTGATTTTTCCGTCAACGAAGGCGATTTCATCGTTGTTTGCGGACCTTCCGGCTGCGGAAAATCCACCCTGCTCCGAAGCCTTAAACCCCAGCTTCGTCCTTTCGGTGAAAGCAGCGGCACCATTGAATTTTACGGAAAAGATTTAAACGAAATACCGGATTCCGAAAGCGCCGCCGCCATAGGCTTCGTCATGCAAAACCCCGATGCTCAAATAGTAACGGATAAGGTCTGGCACGAACTTGCCTTCGGACTTGAAAACCTCGGTACCGCAACCCCGATAATAAGAAGCAGAGTTGCGGAAATGGCGAATTATTTCGGAATACATAACTGGTTCAGAAAAAAGACAACAGAGCTTTCCGGCGGTCAAAAGCAACTTTTAAACCTTGCCTCTATAATGCTTATGCAGCCGAAACTGCTTATTCTGGACGAGCCTTCAAGCCAGCTTGACCCCATTGCCGCAAGGGAATTTCTCGAAAACGTACGCAAAATAAACCTTGAACTCGGAACTACCGTTATCATAACCGAGCACAACCTCGAAGACGTTTACGGATACGCCAACAAAGTTCTGCTTATGGAAAACGGAAAGGCAGTAAAATATCTTTCTCCCCGCGAAATGGCGTTGTATCTTGCCGAAAATGAGCACGACAGAATGTATAAAGCGCTTCCCACCCCAGCAAGAATATACGGAGCGGTGCTCAAAGGCGATTGTCCTTTAAGCATAGTCGAAGGCCGCAAATGGTTTGACGAAATAACTCTCGGAAAAGAGCTCCCCGCCTGCGAGCTTGATGAAAACGAGCGTCCGGAAGAAAAAGTCATCGAACTTTCGGAGGTCTGTTTCCAGTACGAAAAAGGCGGCGAGCCCGTTCTCCGCGATTTGAGCTTCAGCGTAAGAAAGGGCGAGATATGCTCGCTTCTCGGCGGAAACGGAGTCGGTAAAACGACCACTCTTTCCGTAATATCTCAAAAAAATAAGTATACCCTCGGGAATATAACCGTTTTCGGAAAGGACCTCAAAAAATATAAAGGTTCGGAACTTTTTGAGCACAATATGGCGGTGCTTCCCCAAAATCCGCAATCGCTTTTCGTTGCCGAAACTCTCCGTGAAGACCTTGAAGAAGTGCTCAAAATACATAATATCAATAAAAACGATATCACCGAAAAGGTTTCCGCAATGGCAAAAATGCTCGAAATAGATTCCCTGCTCGAACGCCATCCCTATGACCTTTCCGGCGGAGAAATGCAAAAGGCCGCTCTTGCGAAAATTTTGCTTTCGGAACCGAAAATTCTTCTTCTCGACGAGCCTACCAAGGGCATGGACGCTCTTTCGAAAGAAAATCTCGGAAATATACTCAAAAAGCTTACCGCGACCGGAGTTTCCATTCTCATGGTAACTCATGATATCGAATTTTGCGCAAAGTTTTCCGACCATTGTATGCTGTTCTTTGACGGATATATCGTTTCCGAAGGAAATCCCAAGAAATTTTTTGCCGAAAACAGCTTCTATACAACGGCGGCAAGCCGCATGACAAGGCATATTCTGCCAAACGTAATAACCTGCGAGGAGGGTGAAGCGCTTTGCAGAAATCTTGGATGAAGGATTACAGAACCAAATTTCTGATTTTTCTCATAATACTCATATTTCCTGCGGCGCTTATTCTTTTTACTCTCTCCGGAGGAAGGAACTACGCCCTTATGAGTTTCGTTATGGTAATACTCGCAATGGTGCCCTTTTTGATGCTCTATGAACTGAAAAAACCGCAGGCAAGAGAATGGATACCGCTTGCGGTAATGGCGGCAATAGCCTCCGTAGGGAGGGTCGCTTTCGCCGCAATCCCTCATTTCAAGCCGGTTTCGGCAATAGTAATCATTACGGCGGCCGTATTCGGTCCGGAGGCGGGATTTCTCACCGGAGCAATCTCCGCCCTTGCATCTAACCTCTTTTTCGGGCAGGGCCCCTGGACTCCCTGGCAAATGTTCGCCTGGGGACTTATCGGATTTATTGCCGGAATTCTTGCTAAACATAACCTCTTACAAAAGAAATGGCAGCTCGTAGTCCTCGGTATAACAAGCGGATACATTTACGGCTGGCTTCTTAACATATGGAACGGTGTAGGCTTCCTTTATGATCTTGATTTCCGCGGATATATCGGACTTAATATAACAAGTTTTCCGCTTGATACGGTACACTCCGTTTCAACGGTAATTTTCCTGCTTTTACTCTACAAACCCTGGAGCGCGAAGCTTCGGAGGGTAAAACAAAAATTCGGAATATTGGCAAACTGAAAAAGATGCTCTGAAAAGCCCGGAGCATCTTTTATTTTTCGTAATTATATTATTGAATTTTCTCTTAATTGTGGTAAAATATAGACAGAATAAAAGAAAGGATGATACCTTTATGACCGATTTCAATAAACTTCTTAACGAGCGTCAAAGTTGCCGCAGTTTCTCCGATAAAAAAGTGGAGGACGAAAAAATCGTTGCCTGCATAAATGCCGCAAGCCTTGCTCCTTCCGCCTGCAACACCCAGCCCTATCATTTTTATATTGCCCATACTCCCGAAACCGTTGCATCCGTCGCGGAATTTGCAAAATTCGAAAATCTCAACCAGTGGGTAGATTCCGTTGACGCTTTTGTTGTTATCACCCAGGAACATGCGGATATTCCGGCAAGAATCCACCAGGTAACACTCAAGGATTTCCGCCAATACGATATAGGCCTCGCAATCGAAAACTTCTGCCTTGAAGCCACCGAACTCGGCCTCGGAACCTGCATACTCGGCGCTTTCAACGAGGAAAAACTCAAAGAAAAACTCCGCATTCCGAGTTTCAAAAAAATCGCTCTCCTTATCGCAATAGGATACCCCGAAAACAGCGACATAAGGGCAAAAAAGCGCAAACCTCTTGAAGAAATTATCACCTATCTGAAATAATGGCTTTATCGGGAGGTCATACCTTCCGATTTTTTTAAGGAGAACTATATGTTTGAAAACGAACAGAAACCGCAGAGAGCCATTCTTGTTGCGGCGGATTGCGGTGAATGGGACGCGGAAGCTTCCATTAACGAACTTGAAGAACTTGCCAAATCTGCCGGAGCAGAGGTCATCGCGAAGGTGATCCAGGTGCGTTCTGAATATGACAGAGCAACTCTCGTCGGCAAAGGAAAGCTTGAAGAGATACGCTATATCGCCGAAAAGGAAAAAGCGGATATACTTATATTCGACCACGAGCTTACCGCGGCGAATATCCGCAATCTTGAGGAAGCAACCGGACTTGGCGTAATAGACCGCACCATGCTCATTCTTGATATATTTGCCGCCCGTGCTCAAACGAAGGCAGGCCGCCTCCAGGTTGAACTTGCGCAGTATAAATACCGTCTTCCGCGGCTTGAGGGAATGGGAAAAAACCTTTCACGTCTCGGCGGCGGAATAGGCACCCGTGGCCCCGGTGAATCAAAGCTTGAAAGCGACCGCCGACATATAAGACGCCGCATTGAAACACTTGAAGAAAAACTCTCCGAACTTGCCGCAAACCGAGAACTTATCCGTTCCCGCCGCAAAAAAGAAGGCGTAACCACCGCCGCAATAGTCGGGTATACGAACGCCGGAAAATCTACTCTTCTGAACCTTCTGACCGGTGCCGGAGTTCTTTCGGAGGATAAGCTTTTTGCAACACTTGATCCGACTGCAAGAAGTCTTGAGCTTCCGGATGGAAGAAGCATCATGCTCATTGACACCGTAGGTTTCGTAAGCCGTCTTCCCCACCACCTCGTTGAAGCGTTCAAATCCACCCTTGAAGAAACGGTACAGGCGGATATCCTTCTCAACGTCTGCGATATCTCAAACGGTGAGGCATATTCCCAAACGGAGGTTACCCGCGAGCTCCTGCAAAGCCTCGGAGCCGATAAAATTCCAATGCTGAATGTTCTCAATAAAATCGATCTCTATGAAGGCGAACTTCCGATCTGCACTGATGACTGCGTATATATTTCAGCAAAAAACGGCGAAGGCATCAATGAAATGCTTTCGAAAATCGCAAAGCTTATTCCACCGAGCCAAATTAAAATGTCGCTCTTAATTCCTTATTCCGACGGCGCTTTTTCCGCGGCTATAAGAGAGAGCGGAAAGATATTCAGCGAAGAATTTACTCCGGACGGAATAAAAACCGAAGCACTTGTCGATATAAAATTACTTAATAAAGCGGAAAGATACCAGATATAAATAAACAGGGCGGATATGGCATAAAATTCGTCCTGTTTTTGTTTTACTGTTTATTTCGTGTAGTTTTATACAAAAACCAAAAACTTGCAAATACGGCAAATTTCGGCCGCAGTAAACAACATATAAAAAGAGCGGAGCCATAAGCCCCGCTCTTTTATTTAATCTCTGATAAATCAGAAATTATGCATGTTTGTGATAGCCGTCATACTCTTTGAGGAATCCGTATTTGAATCCAAGTGCGGAATCTTCAGCAGCAGTCTTTACAGCGAAAGTATTGATAGCATCTTCAAC
>JAZLFU010000081.1:0-3271 GCA_045615915.1 Oscillospiraceae bacterium | reverse complement strand
CGGCGGCATGGAGCCTCGGAATAGGCTCCTGCTATATCGGTGATATTCTGGAAAACGCGGAAAAGCAAAGGGAGATTTTGTCGCTTCCGGATTACGTTGTGCCAACGGTTATGTTGGTTTTCGGCTTCCCGACCGAGCAGCAGAAAGAGAGAGAAAAGCCGGTTCGCTTTCCTATGGAGGACGTGGTTTTTGAAAACGCCTATCCGAAAGAGGAAGAAGTCGACCTTCGGGAAATGTTTGCGGGGCGCTGCGGAGAACAGGCCTTTGAAGACTGGATAGAAAAGTTCTGTCGCCGCAAATATGAGTCGGATTTTGCGAAAGAAATGAATCGCTCCGCAGAAGAAATTTTGAAACAGTTCCGATAATTTCAAAAAAAAGAGCAACAAAAAAGGCGTAGATCTTTTGATCTGCGCCTTAATTTTATTTTGCCTATCAAATTCAGTTGATTTTGCAATGAGTCCGGTCAAGCGAGGGAAAATATTAAGTGGGCGAAGGCAAATTTAGGTCCAGATTTTCCTCGTACGTCTTTATTTTGCCGACTATTAAAACGGACAGAGGACAAAGAACAAGTTCCACGGCTGTTTTCAGAAGTGCCTGAATAAATATTATGGCGAAGAGCTGATATATGTTTGTGATTATCGTGCCATAGCCATTAATGAAATAGTAGAGCATTGGAAGAAAAACAAGACAGTCGATTATTTCACCGAACAGAGAAGAAACGATACTGCGAAAGGCAAAAGCGGATTTCTTTCCGGTTTTATCGGAATTTTTCATCTTTTCAAAAATCAGATCGTTAAACAGATCTCCCACCATAAACGCGGTAAGGGAAGCAAAGACGATACCCGGTGTTGAATCGCAGACAACGGCAAAAGCATCGGAGGTGGCGGAATCCATGCCGGGCATGACTGTAACGATCTTAAAACAAAGTATCATAAAAATATTGGAAAAAAGCGCAATCCAGCTTATTTTTCTGCTCCATGCGTATCCGTAGACTTCGGAAAAGATATCGGATGATATGTACGTTATCGGGAATACAATAAACGATGACGCAATGCTTAGCTTTTGCCCGGCAACAGTCCAGCCGAAAAGCTCGACGCTCTTATTCGCAACGACATTGCTTATTAAAAGCGAAACAACGGAGATTATGGCTATAACTGTGAAAACGTCCGACATCTTTTTTCTTTCTTCGATTTTGAGAGAACCGAATATCTTTTCGAAAATTGACATATCTTGTGGCTCCTTATATATGTGTTTTACGATATGACCGTATACAAATAATTCTACCACAATATATAAAATAGTCAACTCGTATCCACTATTCTTTTGAGCACGGAAATTTATTTTCGTGAGCACCGCTTTTACGGTTGACTTTCCGTTTGATTTGTACTATTATATATGTAACTGAAAGTGTGTAATTATGCCTTTCTGTGAAAATCCTTTTGATTGGAGGTGTGCCGCCGTGAGCGAAAATCATGAACAGATAAGAATAGTTCAGGAAACCGTTGCCGGTAAAGAGATAACCTTTGCCCACGTAATAGGCGGCCCTGCTCCTATTATTTATCAAAAACTCGGTCTTAACCCTTCCATTGATTACGGCTCCTGCGCCATCGGGATCATGAACCTTACTCCGCCGGAATCCGCGGTTATCGCTTCCGATATCGCGGTAAAGAGCGGCGACGTTTATCTCGGATTTGCCGACCGTTTTACCGGAAGTATGATAATAACCGGCGATATCGCCGACGTTACCGCCGCTCTTACCCAGGTTGTCGATTATTTTCGCGACGTTATGGGTTACGTTGTTTGTAACGTAACAAAGAGATAAACGCTATGGGAGAGCGTATGACGAGGGAGCAGTTCCTCGAAAAGATTTATCAGAAAAAATACGATGAGCTTAAAGATAAAAACCTCCGCCTTGTAAACGTTCACGTTCCGGGCAAAGAGATAGTCCTTGCCCAGCTTATCGGCGCTTCCCAAACGAGGGTTTATCAGAACCTCGGTCTTCATATCGGAACGCATTTCGGCGAAGACCATACCGGCGAATCCATCGGCGTTCTCCATATAGTGCCTAACGAAGCGACCATTGTTGCCGCGGATGTCGCCATGAAAAACGGAACTGTGGAGGTCGGATTTCTCGACCGTTTCAGCGGCTGTGTTATTATCCTCGGAAGCCATTCCGACGTAAGAGCCGCCCTTGAAGGAGTTATTGATTTCTTCAAATACAAGCTTAAATTCACCGTTTGTGATATTACGGAAGTGTAAGCCATGAAAAAGATGATTTTAATGGGGCGAAGCGAAGCCGGAAAGACAACGCTTACCCAGGCGCTTAAAGGCCAAGTGCTTCATTACCACAAAACTCAATATACAAACGCCTATGACGTTATAATAGATTCGCCCGGCGAGTATGCTGAAACAAAGCGCTGTGGAGTCGGCCTTGCCTGTTTCTCGTTCGAAGCGGATGTGTTGGCGCTTCTTATGGCGGCGGATGAGCCTTTCAGCGTTTTTGAGTGCGACTGCAACTGTTGGACCAACCGCCCGATGATAGGCATTATAACGAGGATAGATTCGCCGTTTGCCAATGTGCCGATGGTGAGAAACTGGATGAAGAATTCCGGATGTGATCCGATTTTTGAAATAAGCAGCGTAACCCGCGAAGGATTAAAAGAGCTTATGGATTACCTTGCGGAAGATCCGAAGCCCCAAACCTGGCGTCAGGCGAAGGAAAAACAGGCGCACGGCCTCAATGAGTGGGACGATGGCTCGCCCTACGGAATAGAATAGTGAAAAATGAAACTCCCGAAGGATTTCGGGAGTTTTTTATATCCTGTTTTGCCTTACGGATTGCAAAAATTCAAAGCTTGCCTTTTGCTGTTCGGGAGTCTGGCGGCTGACAATGTTGTAGCAGCCTATGGCGAAATTTTCGTTCGGACGGCCGGAGCTGAATATGCCGAAAAACTCGTCGAGGGAGATTCCGAGAGCGCGGATTATCCGACCGAAAATTTCGATGGTAAGGCTCTTTTTTCCGCTTTCGATTTCTTCGATATAGCTGTAATGCACGTTCGTTTTTTCCGCAAGCTCCTCCTGGGTAAGCCCCTTTTTCTGCCGCCATGCGCGCACCTTTACGCCTATATCCTGCATTTCCGGATTCATAAAATCACCTCAAAAATAAGTCTGAAAATATTATGTCCGGAAAAAGCGGAAATATTGATAAAATAAAAAAAGTTCATGAAGTTTATCTTCGTGAACTTTTTATTGTCCTTGAGGCAGTTAATCG
>JAZLFU010000080.1:0-18101 GCA_045615915.1 Oscillospiraceae bacterium | reverse complement strand
TTTACACAAGGGAGCCTTTTCGATATTTTTACACCGCGTAGAAGTCATAAAATTTACTTAATATATAATATAATTAAATTTATGGTTGACTTTTTTCGTTTATAGCGGTATACTCTATGTTTGCAAGACAATTTTTGAAAGGGGGGTATACCGATGAAAAGAACCTACCAGCCTAAAAAACTCCACAGACAGAAAGTTCATGGCTTCCGCGCAAGAATGTCCACCAAAAACGGACGCAAAGTTCTTGCTGCAAGAAGAGCAAGAGGCAGAAAACACCTCAGCTACTGATTGACCGCCGCTTTTGTAAACCGTTTTGCAAAGCGAAGATAAGCGGTATACAAAAAAGAAAGGCTCTTTGATCCGATGAACATTATTCCGATTACCCGAAACAATGACTTTTTGCGACTTTACCGCAAGGGAAAGACAAAGTCCGATCCCTCTGTTGTAATTTACCTTTTACCCAATAAGCTGGGAGTTACCCGGCTTGGTCTTACTACAAGCAAAAAGATAGGAAACGCGGTAGCTCGAAACCGTGCAAGGCGGGTAATGAGGGTGGCAATAAAGGAAGCGCTCCCGCTTTTGAACGGAAGTTACGATATAGTCCTTGTTGCGCGTACCCGAACTACTTTAATTAAGTCTACGGCTCTGACCTCGATTTTGACCGCCCAGCTTGAGAAATTGGGCGCCTTACAGAGCAACTAAAAATGAAAAAGCTGTTTCTGTTAATTATCCGGTTTTATCAAACGGCGATTTCCCCATATACACCGGCGCGATGCCGTTACTACCCGACCTGTTCTTCATACGCTTATACGGCAATTTCCCGTTTCGGAGCGTTGAGGGGCGGGCTATTAGTCGTTATGAGGATTTTGCGCTGTCATCCTTTCCACGAGGGCGGATATGACCCTGTACCGGAAGAGTGGGATCTGAATTACTACAAAAAAAGACAGACCAGCCTCCACAAACAGGAGGAAAGTAAATAATGCAACTTATAATGAAGATTTTCGGTTGGCCGCTCGGCTTTATCATGCTGGGCTGCTATCTTGTAACCGGAAACAATTATGCTCTTGCAATAGTTCTTTTTACCGTTGCAACAAAGCTTGCGCTGCTTCCTCTTTCGATCAAGCAGCAAAAGGAACAGGCAAAAATGCAGCTGTTCCAACCGAAACTTGAAAACATTCAAAAGAAATACGGAAACAACAAAGAGAGATATAACGAGGAGATACAAAAGCTCTATACCGAAGAGGGCTATAACCCCATGGCGGGCTGCCTTCCCTCTCTTATCCAGTTCCCGATACTTTTCGGTATCATGGACGTTGTTTATAAACCCGTATACCATATTCTCCGCGTGAGCACGAGCGTCATCAATCAGATGATCGCCATCGCGGAGGAGGCAGGCAACGAACTCGGCGGAACTGCCTCTTATTATTCCCAGATAAACCTCATGAAGGTCGTAAGATCAACTCCGGAGATCTTTTCCGAGATCGAACCCGAAATCGTTGAGAAGATAGCAAATTTCGATATGAATTTCCTCGGGCTTGACCTTTCCGTAGTGCCGCAGTTCTCCCTTAAATACGAGGGCGGATTCAACTGGTATCTCCTTATACCGATACTTTGCGGCGTGTTCCAGCTTCTCCAGACCGTTTATATGAACATGACAAGCTCCACCCAGAAACAGGCGGGCGCCATGAACGCGATGTTCTATCTCTTCCCGCTTATGTCCGTATATATCGGATTTGTAGTTCCCGCGGGCGCAGGTTTCTATTGGGCGATTTCCGCGCTGCTCATGCTCATACAGTCGGTTTTCCTCAATATTTTCTATAATCCCAAAAAGCTCGCCGATCAGATACAGGCGCAGATGGAAGCGGAAAAAGAGGAAAAACGTCAAAAAAGAGTTGAGGCAAGAGAAAGACTCAAAGCTCTTCAAAATGAGGGCAAGAAAGGCGGGAAACCCCTTACCGAAGAAGAAAACTTAAACCAAAAAGAAGCAAACAGACGAAAACTTGCCGAAGCGAGAAAGCGCGATGCTGAAAAATACGGCGAAGAGTACGTCGAGGTTACGGATGAAGACCTTAAATAATCGGAGGGCATTAGATTGAATACAGAAGAAATTGCTACCGGAAATACGGTGGATGAAGCAATCGAAGCCGCTTGCGCAAAACTGGGCGTACTTCGTGAAAACGTTGAGATAGACGTTATTGAAATGCCGAAGAAGAAATTCTTCGGACTTAAAAGTGTTCCCGCAAAGGTAAAAGTTACCGTAAGCGGCGAATACGCAAAGAAACTTGCCGGCGAGGAAAAGAAGCCGAAAGAAAATAAACAGGAAGTTCCCGAAGAAAAACCCGTTCGTAAGGAACAGCCGAAAGAGAAAAAGCAGCAGGAGAAACCGAAGCAGAAACCCGAGCAACCCAAAAAAGAGGAAGCCGAAGTAAAGGCGGAGGAGCCTGCCGAAGAGGAAAAGGAAGAAGCTCCCGCAAAGGTACTCGATCCCGAAACCGTCGAGCTAAAAGGCGGAGCCGCCGCTTCCTATATCAAAGAGATACTCGTCGCTCTCGGTTACGGAGACGCCGAAGTTACCTATGCTCAAAAAGACGGAATGATAGTTCTCCAGTTAAGCGGAGACAATATGGGCGCCGTGGTCGGAAGACGCGGCGATAACCTCGATGCCATGCAGTACCTCGCTTCTCTCGTTGCGAACAGAAGCGATGGCAGCTACGTAAGAGTCGTGCTCGATATCGACGATTACAGAAGCAAACGTGAAGCAAGTCTCCGTGCTTACGCAAGAAAAACAGCAATAAGCGCCGCAAGAAGCCAGAGAGCGATAACCCTTGAGCCTATGAATCCCTATGAACGCAGAATAGTTCATTCAACCGTACAGACCGTTTCCGGCGTTACGAGCAAATCCGTAGGAAGTGAACCGAACCGCAGAGTTGTTATAAGCCCCGTTGAAGGCGCGAGATATCACCGCGACGGAGGAAGACCTCACGGCGACCAGAGACACGGCGGAAGAGACAGAGGCCAGAGACCTCCCCGTCATGAAAGCCAGAAGGTTTTCGTTTCGGAAAACAACGAGCCGCCGAAGAACGATACAAGCGCCATCTCTCTCTACGGCAGGATTGATTTGGACTGATAAAAAATATAAAGTGCCGGTGCTAAAAGGTGCCGGCACTTTTTTAAAAACGAAGAATGAAAAACGGGCGTGATTTCCGTTTGCGCCTGATTTTGATTTTCCGTTTGCGATCACGAAAAGGAGGAACGAATATGAGCACCATTGCCGCAATAAGCACTCCGCTTTCCGCTTCCGGTCTCGGAGTAATAAGAATATCCGGCGAAGATTCGGTTGCGATAGGTGAAAAAATGTTCAGGGCGTTCAAAGGCGGTAAGCGTCTTTCCGACCTTACGGGTTATTCCTGCGCCTATGGCAGAGTATTCGATTCCGAAGGAGATATAGACGAAGCGGTCGCAACGGTTTTCATCGCGCCGAAGAGCTATACCGGAGAGGATACAGTCGAGTTTTCCTGCCACGGAAGTCCGGCGCTCCTTAAAAGAGTTCTCCGGGCGGCGCTCGATGCCGGAGCGGGTATAGCAGGCCCCGGCGAATTTACAAAGAGAGCGTTTCTAAACGGGAAACTCACTCTTACCCAGGCGGAAGCGGTAATGGATATAATTTCCGCGAAGTCCGCCGGAGCGGGAAAGGCCGCCCTTGCGATGAGGGACGGCGCGCTCTATAAGAAAATAAGAGGGATAACCGAAGAGCTTACGGAGCTTCAAAGCCATTTTGCCGCCTGGTCGGATTACCCGGAGGAGGACGTTCCGGAGCTTTCGGATGAGCATATGGGCGCGATGCTGAAAAACGCGGAAGCAGTGCTCAAAAGACTTATGGCTACCTATGATGCCGGAAAGATGATCCGCGAAGGAGCCGCCGCCGTTATCTGCGGAAAACCGAACGTGGGAAAATCCACCCTTATGAATCTGATTTCCGGCAGGGACAGAAGTATCGTAACCGAAGTTGCCGGAACCACCCGCGATATCGTTGAGGAAACCGTTCTCGTCGGCGATATTCCGATACGCCTTCTCGATACCGCCGGAATACACGATACCGAGGACAGAGTGGAAAAGATAGGCGTGGATATGGCAAATACGGAAATAGACCGCTGCGACGTGGTGCTTGCCGTTTTCGATTCGAGCCTTCCGCTTGACGATGACGACAAGATGCTCATTGACAAGCTCCGCGGAAAACCCGCCATAGCCGTGATAAATAAATCCGACCTCGAAACAAAGGCGGATTTGGAATATATAAGAAAAGGTTTTGAAAAATCGGTGTTTATCTCCGCGGCGAAGGGCGAAGGCGAGGAGGAATTCCGGAAAGCGTTTTCGGAAGTGCTCAAAACCGCCGATCTCGATCCCTCCGAGCCGGTCATGGCAAACGAACGTCAGCTCGACTGCGTAAGAAGGGCGGAAAGAGCGATTTCCGAAGCCCTCGAAGCTCTCGATTTCGGAATGACGCTCGACGCCATCGGGATTTGTGTGGAAACCGCCCTCGATTCGCTCTATGAGCTTACCGGAGAAAAGGCAAGCGACGCGGTTATCGACAGAGTCTTTTCAAGATTTTGCGTAGGAAAATAATTTTTGTTTCAGATAGAAGGCTTATTTATGGAAGAATATTTTGCGGGATATTATGATGTTGCCGTAGTCGGAGCGGGCCATGCGGGAGTTGAAGCCGCCCTTGCCGCCGCGAGACTCGGCGCAAAGACCTGCCTTTTTACCCTCAATCTCGATAAAATCGCCAACATGCCCTGCAACCCGTCAATCGGCGGAACGGCAAAGGGCCATTTGGTAAGAGAGATAGACGCTCTCGGCGGAGAAATGGCGAAAGCCGCGGATAAGATGATGATACAGAGCCGTATGCTCAACCTCGGCAAAGGCCCGGCGGTGCATAGCCTTCGTGCCCAGGAGGACAGAGCGCTCTACCATATCCTTATGAAGCGCACCGTTGAGCTTCAGGAAAACCTTGACATAAAACAGGCGGAAATTGTGGAAGTCCGTTCCGACGGAAAGGGCGGCGTTCTCGGAGTTATGACTCACCTCGGCGCTTTCTATGAGGTGCATAACGTGATACTCTGCACCGGAACGTATCTTAAAGGCATAATCTACGTCGGCGACAGAAAATACGAGAGCGGCCCCGATGCGAGCCAGCCCGCGAAGCCTCTTTCCGCGAGCCTCAATGCTCTCGGTGTAAAGCTCCGCCGCTTCAAGACCGGAACTCCGGCGAGAGTCGCGATGGACAGCATTGATTACGATAAACTTGAAATCCAGTACGGCGATGAGCATATCGTTCCGTTCAGCTTCGAGAGCGACGGCTCTATGGTAAACAAAGCGACCTGCTGGATAGGATATACCAACGAGGAAACTCACGAGATAATAAGAAAGAATATCGGACGTTCACCTCTCTATTCCGGGAAGATAGAGGGAATAGGCCCGCGTTACTGTCCGAGTATTGAGGATAAGGTAATGCGCTTCCCGGATAAGATACGCCACCAGTTCTTCGTGGAGCCTATGGGTATGCATACCGAGGAAATGTACCTCTCCGGAATGAGCAGCAGTCTTCCCGAAGACGTGCAGATAGCGATATATCATTCCGTAAAGGGACTTGAAAACGTAAAGATAATGCGCAATGCCTACGCGATAGAGTATGACTGCTGCGACAGCCTTGACCTTCGCCCGACTCTTGAATTTATAAACGTAAAGGGACTTTTCGGAGCGGGCCAGTTCAACGGCACTTCCGGATATGAGGAAGCCGCTGCCCAGGGACTTGTTGCCGGAATAAACGCCGCAAGACGCTCCCAGGGCAAAGAGCAGATCGTGCTCGAAAGAAGCAATTCATATATAGGAACGCTTATAGACGACCTTGTAACAAAAGGCGTGCTCGATCCATACCGCATGATGACGAGCCGAAGCGAATACAGGCTTATACTCCGCCAGGATAACGCGGATATGCGCCTTACTCCGCTCGGACATGAGATAGGGCTCATAAGCGACGAGCGTTATGAGAGGTTTCTCAAAAAGAGAGAGCTTCGCGATAACGAACTGGAACGCCTTAAAAACGCTTCGATACGTATGTCGCCGGAGCTTGACGCGATGCTCACCGAAAAGGGGACCGCACCCCTTACCGAAGGAGCGAAGGCGGCGGAGCTTCTCCGAAGACCGCAGATAAGCTATGAAGACCTCGCGCCCTTCGATACGGAGAGAAAACCTCTCCCCGAAGCGGTCATCGAGCAGGTTGAAATAGAGATAAAATACGAAGGCTACATAAAGAAACAGCTTGCCCAGGTTGAGCAGATGCACCGCCTCGAAGAAAAGAAAATACCGGAGAATATCGACTATAAAGCGATACACGGGCTTCGCCTTGAAGCAATAGAGAAACTCAACCGCATCCGCCCGATGAATATCGGCCAGGCGAGCCGTATCTCCGGCGTCAGCCCCGCGGACGTTTCCGTCCTGCTCATCTATTTGCAGAACAAGTAAGATAAAATCTCATATAGCCACACATTGCTATTGCCCGCACCAAAGCCTCCCTTGTGTAAAGGGAGGTGGCATTTTCGTAAGAAAATGACGGAGGGATTGTATCTCTGACCGGCTACAAAAAATCTATTTGGAATACAATCCATCACCGCTTCGCGGAGCTCTCTTTGCACAAGGGAGCCGAAAACGATAGCAATTTATTTATGGAATATCTGATTATTATAAACAAAATCATAATTTATGAGGACAACCTATGATAACCAATTTATTGAAACCCAGTCTTTCCAAATACGGCGTTTCGCTTTCGGAAGAGCAGCTCGAAAAACTTGAAAAATACGCTTCGCTTCTTCGGGAATGGAACGAAAAGATGAATCTCACCGCCATTACCGATGACGAGGGAATAGTGTATAAACATTTCCTCGATTGCCTTGCTCTTTTGAGGAATTTCGATATTCCGAAAAACGCGAAGGTCGCCGATGTCGGTACCGGAGCAGGCTTTCCCGGAATCGTGCTCAAAATAGCAAGACCGGATATAGAACTTACTCTTATAGACAGCCTCCAAAAGCGCCTTACTTTTCTCGATACCGTATTGCGCGAGCTTGGTATAAAGGCAACTCTCATTCATTCGAGAGCGGAGGATGCCGGCCACGATAAAGCCCTTCGGGAAAAATTCGATACAGTTACCGCAAGAGCCGTTGCGAATCTTTCGGTGCTCACGGAATACTGCCTTCCGCTTGCCAAAGTCGGCGGAGTGTTCGTTCCGATGAAAACCGCGGAGGTCGCCGAAGAACTGACCGGTGCCGAAAACGCGATCAAAATACTCGGCGGCGAAATAAGAGAGACGAAAATCTATGAGCTCCCGAATGTGGGCGGAAGAAGTATAGTAGTAATTGACAAAAAATCCCAGACGCCGCCGAAATATCCGCGACAGAGAGTTAAGCTCTCCGAAAAGCCGCTTTAAACAAAATAAAACAGTCTGTATTCCACAGACTGTTTTTTATATCTTTTTTATTTTTCTTCGCTGTCTTTGTTTTCTTTGCTTTCGTATTTGGCGCGGCGGCTCTCTTTTTTGCGAAGCTTCTTTTCATCTTTTTGACGTTTTGCTTCGTTGTAGTGGTAGTGGTTCGTGTTTATGTACGTAAGTATCATTACAAGCACGAGCATCGCTCCCGGCAGAGCGGCAAACCAGAGCATACCTTTGATTCCCGGGTTGATATACTCGAAATTATCGAAAAATGTAAAGAACCATATTATATCACAGATAAAAGTAACGATTCCACCGCAGATAGCCGCCCATTTGATTTGGTTGAGCCCCCGGTTGGGCTTTGCCACAAGAAAGAGCAGAACAAAAAGCGCCCAGGAAAAGCCGACTATTACAAGGGGATAGTTCGCGCCGACTATTTTATTTATGTTCATCAGAAGAAAGGTTATCATGTTGCGCCTCCGATTAAAAAGGATAAACATATTATACTACTTTAAAATTAAAATTAAATAGAAAAACAAAACTATATTCGCTTTTTTGAAAAATATGCGAAAACTTTTCGCAGGATATGACGGAAAACAAAAACAACCGACAGCGTTTTACAATTCTCTTTGATTTTTTTGGCAAAGCAGGTCGCTTTATGAAATTTTCTGCGATAAATAATGCTGGAACTATTTGGAAATATATGGTAATATACTTTCGGAGGCGATGATATGGGCGTGCTTGATATGCTCAAAAGGCAAAATACGGTAGAGCGTCTTCCCATAGAGCTTATTTATCCGAACAGATTTCAGCCGAGAAAATCTTTCGGAGAAAAGGAACTTTCGGAGCTTGCGGAGAGCATAAAGGAAAACGGACTCATACAGCCGGTTTCCGTAAGAAGAACGGAGGGTGGCTATGAGCTTATCGCCGGAGAAAGAAGGCTTCGCGCCTGTAAGCTTATCGGAAGAAAAAACATAGAAGCGATAGTCTATGATATTGACGATAAGGACTGCGCGGTCTGGGCGCTCATAGAAAATCTGAAGCGGAGCGACCTCGGCGTTTTTGATGAAGCGGAAGGTATGGAAAAAATAATTTCCCTTTGGGGCGCCGGGAATGAGGAAGCGGCAAGAAAGCTCGGAATAGCGCCTTCAACTCTTTCCAATAAGCTCCGGATACTGAAGCTCCCGAATGAAGCGAAAAGGCTCATAACCGAAAACGGCTTGACCGAAAGACACGCGAGGGAGCTTCTTCGGATAGAGAGCGACGAAGACAAGATGAAGGCCCTTCGCCATATAGTGGAGCGAAAGCTGAACGTTCCCGAAACGGAGCGCTATATAAATTCCCTTTGCGCGGGAAACAAAGAGAAAAGGAAAACGAAATATTTTGTAAAGGACGTAAGACTTTTTATAAATACCTTTGAGCACGCGGTTGACGTTATGAATGATTCGGGAATAGGCGCCGAAATGAACGTCGCGGAATACGGCGACAGCATAGTCTGTTCGGTAAGCATTCCGAAAAGCGCCGCCTATTGCCGAAGGGATAAACCCAAAGAGGCTGCACCGGCGCAATCCGCATACGCGCCGTCAGTTATATAGATGAAGCCCTGCGCTTCAACAAAAGACACATTCCCCTGAAAACAGTAAAAGAGAGTCGCATCTGCGGCTCTCTTTTACTATGTTCCACGTGAAACAAAATAAAAATTCCATATTTTCCGATTATTTTATAAAACCTCATTGAAAAACTTCCGATAAATCATTATAATAGAAAATAGATAAAATTATTCGGAGGAAATATGGGAAAAATAATAGCATTCGCAAACCAAAAAGGCGGGGTAGGAAAGACGACCACCATGGTAAACCTTTCAGCGGCGCTTGCTTACCGCACCGGCAAAAAAGTTCTCCTTGTGGATTCCGATCCCCAGGGCAACGCGACTTCCGGAGTCGGAGTGAACAAAAGAGAAATAAAACATTCAATTTATGACGTTCTTATAGGCGAAGCGACCGCCGAGGAAGCGATAATCCCTACGAAACACAAAAATATAGATATCCTTCCTTCTAGCATAGATCTTGCCGCGGCGGAAATCGAACTCGTGGATATGGAAAACAGAGCGCTTCGCTTGAAACAAGCTCTCGCGAAGGTACAGGGAAGGTATGATTATATCTGTATAGACTGTCCTCCTTCGCTGGGACTTCTGACTTTGAACGGACTTGCCGCCTGCACAAGTATCCTCGTTCCTATTCAATGCGAGTTTTATGCGCTTGAAGGACTTTCCCAGCTTATGGCGACGGTTAGAACGGTAAAAAAGCATTATAATCCTTATATAGATATCGAAGGCGTTTTGCTCACAATGTATGACGCAAGGCTCAACCTTACGGTACAGGTCGTCGAGGAAGTAAAAAAATACTTCCCGCAAAAAGTTTTTAAAACGGTAATTCCGAGAAATGTTCGCCTTTCGGAGGCGCCGAGCTTCGGAGAACCGGTAATATATTACGATTTCGCATCAAAAGGCTCCCAGGCGTATCTCGCGCTTGCGGATGAAATTATTGCGAAAAGCAGAACGGAGGGATAAAATTTGGCAAAATCAAGAGGACTGGGAAAAGGACTTGACGCTCTTTTCGCCGATTCGGCAACAGAAAATGCCGGAGAAGTAAATACGATACGGCTCTCGGAAATTGAGCCAAACTTGTCTCAGCCGAGAAAAGAGTTCGATGAAGCGGCGCTTTCCGAGCTTGCGGATTCGATAGCCGCCCACGGAGTGCTCCAACCGCTTTTGGTAAGGCCTACTCTGAACGGCACTTATCAGATAGTCGCAGGAGAGAGAAGATGGCGTGCGGCAAGACTTGCCGGACTTTCCGAAGTGCCGGTGCTTATAAAAGAGCTAAGCGATGAGGAAAACGACCAGCTTGCCCTTATAGAAAACCTCCAAAGGGAGGATCTGAACGCCATAGAAACCGCCGAAGGTTACCGAAGTCTTATGGATAAATACGGTATGACACAGGAACAACTTTCGGAGGCGGTGGGCAAATCCCGTCCTGCAATAGCGAATTCGCTTCGTATATTGAATCTCCCAAAAGAGATAATGCCGATGATCGCTGAAGGAAAGATAAGCGCCGGCCACGCGAAGGCGATCCTTTCCGCTCCGGAAGAAAAAAGGATAGAGCTTGCGAAGAAGATCGCTGAAGAGGGACTTTCCGTAAGAGAAGCGGAGCGCCTTGCGGCAAAAAGGGAAGCCGCACCGAAAAAAACGGCAAAGAAGGAAAAATTCCCGAAGAACGCGTATTTCCGTGAAATGCAGATAGCCGTTTCCGAAGAAATGGGAAGGGATATTAAAATCACCGAAATAGGCGAGGGCGGAAAAATAGAAATTCCGTTTTATTCAAGAGAAGAGCTTGCTTCGATCTGCAAGCAGCTTTCAAAAATCAAAAAATAAGCAGAAGGAGAAAAAACAATGCTTGATATAAAATTTATAAGAGATAACGTTGACCTTGTAAAAAACGCCTGCCATACGAGAAATAAGGATCTCGACGCGGAGATAGACGAAGTTGTCGCAATAGATGCGGAACGCAGACAGATAAACGCAAAAACCGATGAGCTCAAAGCCGAGCAGAACAGAGCCAGCAAAAAGATCCCGATGATGAAGAAAAACGGCGAGGATACCACCGCCATTATGGCTGAAATGAAAGAGATAGCCGAGCAGTCCAAAGAGCTCGGAGATAAACTTTCCGCTCTTGAAGCCCGCCAGCTTGAGCTTCTTCTCAAAATTCCGAACGTACCGAACAAGGAAGTGCCGCTCGGAAAGGACGACAGCGATAACGTGGAGATCCGCCGCTGGGGAGAGCCGAGAAAATTCGATTTCGAGCCGAAGGCACATTGGGATCTCGGTTCCGATCTTGATATCCTCGATCCCGAAAGAGCTGCAAAGGTAACCGGAGCAAGATTCCATTTCTATAAGGCTCTCGGCGCAAAGCTTGAAAGAGCGCTCATGAACTATTTCCTCGATACCCACAGTGCAAACGGGTATACCGAAGTGTTCCCGCCCTATATGGCGAATACCGCTTCCATGACCGGAACGGGCCAACTTCCCAAATTCGCCGAGGATATGTATAAGCTCGAAGGCGAAGACCTCTATCTTATTCCTACCGCCGAAGTTCCGGTAACCAACTTCCACAGAAACGAGATACTCGACAGAGAACAGCTTCCGATAAAATACTGCGCATATTCCGCTTGCTTCCGTGCAGAAGCAGGCTCCGCGGGCAGAGATACGAGAGGCCTTATCCGCCAGCACCAGTTCAACAAAGTCGAGCTTGTTAAATTTGCCGATCCGGAAAAATCCTACGAGGAGCTTGAAGACCTTACCAACGAAGCCGAAAGAGTTCTCCAGGGGCTCGGACTTCCCTACAGAGTAGTCGTTTTGAGTACCGGCGACCTCACATTCTCAAGCGCAAAGACCTATGATATAGAAGTCTGGATGCCCAGTTATGGAAGATATGTCGAGATTTCGAGTTGCTCCAACTTCGAGGATTTCCAGGCTCGCCGTGCTCAAATAAGATGCAGAAACGCCGAAGGAAAGACCGTTCTTGCCCATACTCTTAACGGTTCCGGTGTCGCCATCGGAAGAGCTACCGCCGCTGTCATGGAAAACTACCAGAATAAGGACGGCTCCATAACCGTTCCGGAAGTTCTCCGCAAATATATCGGTACCGATATAATCAAATAACTTAATAAAAAAAGCTCCCGCGGAAATCCGGGGAGCTTTTTCATACACATTATTTGTAAAAATATGGAAATAAATTAAAACTGCTCATCTTCCGAAAGACCGTACATCGCGAGGAGCTTTTTGTTCAGCTTCGGATAGATATTTTCGGTAAACCATTCCTCGTTTGATTTTTCAAGAACTTCCGGGAAGGTAAACCAGCCAAGCCCACTGTTTTCATCGAACTTTATAAATAGCTCCTCTTTTTCGGAAACCTCTAAAAGGTAGGTTACGTTGAGATGAAGGTGGGAGGAAACGTATTTCCCGTTTTTGATGTGGCCTTTTACGGGAATTACCTCAATGGAGAAAATATCTTCGGAAAGCGCCCGAAGGAAAGAAACTCCGCTTTCTTCAAGGACTTCGCGGAGGGCAACGGAAAGAAGGTCATCATCTCCGTCGGCGTGTCCGCCGAGCCAGGTCCAGGTGTTGTATATGTTATGGTGGGCGAGAAGCACCTTTGTGCGGTCCTCATTGACTATCCATGCAGAAGCGGTCATATGGGCGAGAAGGCTTTCGCGCTCGAAAACCTTCGGGTTGTGTTCAAGCTCGTTCAGGATCATTTCCTTATCGCGTTCCTCCTGTTCGTTGAAGGGAACGTATTTTATGATTTCCTCTTTAAGTCCCATTTTATTCACCTCGCTCTGATTGTATCACGAAAAGAAAAATAAATAAAGACCAAAAACAAATAATTATTTTGCAGTAGTTTCCGGGATATGGTATACTGTTTTCGGAATATAATAATATTGCGTGTTTTGGGAGAGAAATATGTTTACTGTTATGGCAAAAGACGGGAAAGCAAGGCGCGGAAGTCTTGAAACACCTCACGGAAAAATCGAAACGCCGGTTTTTATGAACGTCGGAACGGCGGCGGCAATACGCGGCGGCGCTTCAACGGATGACCTTCGGGAAATAGGCTGCGAGGTGGAGCTTTCGAATACCTACCACCTTCATATGCAGCCGGGGGAGGAGCTTATAGCGAGGCTCGGTGGAATACATGAATTCATGAACTGGGATAGACCCGTGCTCACGGATTCCGGCGGCTTCCAGGTGTTTTCGCTCCATAATCTCCGCAGGATAAAGGAGGAGGGCGCCTACTTCACTTCGTATATAGACGGAAGAAAGATTTTTATGGGACCGGAGGAATCCATGCAGATACAAGCCGCTCTCGGTTCGGATATTGCTATGGCGTTTGATGAATGTATCGAAAATCCTGCGGAAAGGGAATACGTGGAGAAATCGGTAAAGAGAACTACCCGTTGGCTTTGCCGCTGTATTGACGAACACCGCCGCCTTAACGAGCTTCCGGAAACGCTCAATAAGGGCCAGCTCCTTTTCGGAATAAACCAGGGCGGCACCTATGACGATATAAGAGTGGAGCATATGAAAGAGATAGCGGCGCTTGACCTTGACGGCTACGCCATAGGAGGCCTTTCAGTCGGAGAAAGCGCGGAGGAAATGTACCGCATAATCGAAGCGGTGGAACCCTACGCGCCGGAGGATAAACCGCGTTACCTCATGGGAGTGGGAACTCCGCTCAATATAATCGAGGGGGTTTACCGCGGAATAGATTTCTTCGACTGTGTGCTTCCGCTTCGAAACGCCCAGCACGGAAATGTCTTTACCTGGAACGGAAAGGTGCGTATCCTCGCGGAAAAATATAAATATAACGGGACACCCATTGATGAGCGCTGTTCCTGCCCCGCTTGCAGAAGTTACAGCAAAGCGTATATACGTCATCTGCTGAAAGCGGATGAGAGGCTCGGAATGAGACTTTGCGTTCTCCATAATCTTTGGTTTTATAACGAGCTTATGAGAAGGATACGCGAAGAGATAGAAAAGGGAACTTATACCGAATTTTATAAAAAATATAGGGAAATACTCGATAATCAGATATAAAAAATTTTTTAAAAAATTTAAAAAATGTATTCCACATAAAGACATATTGTGATATACTACTTCATAAAGAAAAAAGATTAGGGAGGATGGTATATATGAGCGATTTTAAAAATGACTATTCACAATGCGCTCATCCGGCTATATTGGGCGCTCTTACCCGTTTCGGAGCGGAAACCAACTGTGCGTACGGCGGGGACATTCATTCAACCGCCGCCGAGGATATTATAAGAAAACTCTGTAAATCTCCAAAAGCGGAGGTGGCATTTATCTCCGGAGGAACCACCACGAATGTGCTTGGAATTTCAGCGCTTCTCCGCAACGAATACGAGGCTGTTATCAGCGCCGAAACCGGTCATATAAATGTGCACGAAACCGGCGCGATAGAGTATGCGGGGCATAAGGTGCTCGCAGTCAAAACAGATGTTGACGGAAAACTTACTCCCGAGCTTATTGCTCCCGTTGTGGAATTTCATACCGACGAATTTATGGTAAAACCGAAATTGGTATATGTTTCTCAATCAACGGAACGCGGAGCTATATACAGCAAAGCGGAACTTACCGCCATAAGTGAATTCTGCCATGAAAACGATCTTTACCTTTTCCTTGACGGAGCAAGACTCGGTTCTGCTCTAATGGCGGAGGAAAACGACCTCACCCTCGCGGATATAGCTTCTCTTGTAGATGCTTTCTATATCGGCGGAACGAAAAACGGTTTGCTCTTCGGAGAAGCGCTTGTCATGATAAACGAAGATATGAAGGATCACATCCGCTGGATGATAAAACAAAAAGGTTTCATGCTCGCGAAAGGCTTTGTCGTGGGAATGATGTTTGAAGAAGCCCTTAAAGACGGACTTTACTTTGATATCGCGAAGCACGAAAACGAAGCCGCGGAAAAGATCGCTGAAGCCGTTAAAAAGAGCGCTTTTGATTTCTATGTAAAACCCCAGACGAATCAGCTCTTTGTAATCATGCCGGATAAAATCGCGAAGGAAGCGGCGACGCTTTTTGACTGCAACATTGAAAAAAGACTTGAAAACGGACTTTCCGTCATAAGAATAGTTACCTCCTGGGCAACCACCAATGAAGACGTTGAAAAACTTTGCAAATGGATATGGATACAAGAAAAAACCGTTTCGGGTATTGCAAAAAGCGCCAATTAAGTGTAAAATAGAGTTATACAAATATAAAAGGGGGAATTGTCCATGGTAATTTGTAATAAATGCGGAGCGGAGATAGAAGAAGACGCGAAGTTCTGCCCGAAATGCGGAGCACCCGCCCAGGTTCCGGTATACAACGATCCCGGAGATAAGACCGGTCAGTTTAATGCCGAAGATATCGAAAGAAGCAAATATCTTTCCGCCCTCTGTTATATCGGCTATATTTTTATTGTAATAGGACTCCTTGTTGAGCCGGATTCAAAATTCCTGCGTTATCATGCCAACCAGAGCATCGTGCTTACTGTTTTCGGAGTTATCTGCGGACTTGTCTGCATAGTTCCTATACTCGGCTGGATAGTCGGCGGAATAGGTTCCATAGCCGTTATCGTATTTACCATCTTGGGAATAGTTCGCGCGGTAAAAGGAAAAGCAATAGATCTTCCGATAATCGGAAAATATACAGTAGTTCATTACGACTGATAAAAAACAAAGCACCCTGTTAAAGAGATAGGGTGCTTTATTTTATATTTCACTTTTCAGATAATCGCGCCGTAAAGCTGATTATAAGCGGCGGCGGTCTGGTTCCAGCTGAAATCGTAGCGCATTGCCACTTTCATCGCGTCAAGCCAGCAGTCGCTGTGATAATGCTCATAGGCTCTTTGTATGGAATCAAGCATATCCTCCGCGTGGAAGCTCTTGAAGGTATAGCCGTTTCCTCCGGGATTGGCGAAATCGTGTATGGAATCTTTAAGCCCGCCGGTTTCTCTTACGATAGGAATGGTGCCGTAGCGAAGGGATATCATCTGCGAAAATCCGCAGGGCTCGCTCTTGCTCGGCATAAGCAAAACGTCGGCGCCGGCATATATCCTGTGGGCGATAGGCGGAACAAATCCGGTTATTACGCTTACTCTTCCGGGGTAGCGGCTCTGAAATCTTCTCAGATAGTCCTCGTATTTTACCTGGCCGCAGCCGAGTATCGCAAGCTGAACGGGAAGCTCCATTATTCTGTCGGCGGCTTTTTCGATAAGCTCTATTCCTTTATAGGGAACGAGCCTTGTTACCATTCCTATGAGCATGGCGTTCGGGTTTTCGTCAAGTCCTATTTCCTTTTGAAGTTCCGTTTTATCCATAGCCTTTCCGGTGAGGTTGTCGATTGAAAAATGGTGGGGAATGAAATCGTCGGTTTCCGGATTATATAAGATATCATCTATTCCGCTCAAAATACCGGCGAACTTGTATTTCCTTTCCCGAAGCACGCTGTCCATTCCCCAGGAATGCCATGAGCCGAGAAGCTCGGAGGCGTAGGTGGAGCTGATGGTGGTAACAACGTCGCATTGGTCGATACCGCCCTTCATAAAGTTGCAGTTTCCGCCGTGCTCAACGATATACTGTTTGCTCTTATGTATTCCGAGGAATTTTTCGGCGGCGGACATATCAAAGTTTCCCTGGTACTGCACGTTATGTATGGTGAATATGGTTTTGATTTTTGCGTAAAGACTGTCGGTGCGGTAAACGGTGCGGAGCAGTACGGGTATGGCTCCGGTTTCCCAGTCGTTGCAATGGATGATATCCGGAATGAAATCCAAATGGCGGATAGCTTTAAGAACCGCCTTGCAGAAAAACGAATATCTTTCGCAGTCGTCTTTTTGGTCATAAAGACCTACACGGCTGAAATATTCCTCGTTGTCCGCAAAATAATAGGTAATGTCCTGCTGTTTTGCCGAAAAGATTTTGCAGTTTTTTGTTTCTCCGCCGACTTCGATATCGAAATCAGCTACCGGAACGAAGCTTTCCCGGTAGACCTGCGGAATATCGGAATAGAGCGGGATTATGATTCTGCAATCGTTTCCGAGAGCGGAGAGCGCCTTCGGAAGAGCTTCGATAAATTCTCCGAGAGTACCGGCGGAGATAAAAGGTTTAGCTTCGCTTGCCACAAAAAGAATTTTCATATATCTGCCTCCCTCAAAAATCCCGATTTTCTTTCTGTTATTATTTTAACAGAAAAGCCGCCTCTGTTGCAATACGGAATACTTCACAATATAAACAGCGCTTTTTTCAATAGTTTCACTAAACGTATGCAAAAAATATACATTTTTCAAAAAATATTCATTGAATCGCTTGCATTTTGGGTTTGATAATGATACAATAGTAAAAATTTATCAAAACCGTATTTTATATGTTAAATATTATAATACTAAAAAGGGGAGTATAAGAAAAATGGTAAATCCGAACAACAGCGAAAAATTTGCTTATGAGGGACTTACTTTCGATGACGTTTTGCTTATTCCGGCAAAATCGGAAGTTCTTCCCAAAACGGTCGATACGAAAACCGTGCTCGCGAAAGATATCGTGCTCAACGCTCCGATAATGACCGCGGCGATGGATACCGTAACCGAATCCGAAATGGCGATAGCAATAGCCCGCGAAGGCGGAATAGGTATCATTCATAAAAATATGACTATAGAGCGCCAGGCGGAAGAGGTCGATAAAGTAAAGCGTTCCGAAAACGGAGTAATAGTAAATCCTTTCTTCCTTTCGAAAGACCATACCGCAGCAGATGCCAATGAGCTTATGGGGAAATACCGTATAAGCGGCGTTCCGATCTGCGATAATGACGGAAAGCTTATCGGTATCATTACGAACAGAGATATGCGCTTCCTCACCGATTTCAGCGTAAAGATCGAAGATGTTATGACGAGGGATAACCTTGTTACCGCTCCGGTAGGAACAACTCTTGAAAAGGCACAGGAAATTCTCTGCCGGCACAAAATAGAAAAACTCCCGATAGTAGATAAAGACGGAAAACTCAAAG
>JAZLFU010000079.1:0-1362 GCA_045615915.1 Oscillospiraceae bacterium | reverse complement strand
CATGAGCTTTACGGCGCTGGCTTTCAATGGGCTTCGCGTCTATCGTTCTCATATTATGAAGGCGGTCCGCAAGCTTTACGATTATTACTCTGACGTCCTTTGCCATGGCAATAAGCATTTTTCTAACGTTTTCCGCCTGTTGTTCCTCTTTCGAAATATAATTGACTTTACCGAGTTTTGTAACACCGTCAACCATATTCGCAACATCCGGTCCGAATTCTTTGTTTATTTCTTCAAGCGTTACCGGAGTATCTTCAACAACGTCATGCAAAAGCGCCGTAACAACTGTATCCGTATCCATTCCGAGCTGAACGGTTATCTTCGCCGCTTCAACCGGATGAATTATATACGGCTCTCCCGTTGCTCTCTTTTGGTCTCCGTGCGCTTTTTCGGCGAAGAGATATGCCCGCTCAATGCGCTCCATATCATATCCCTTGTTGACATCAATTACTTCTTTCAGTCTATCAAAAAATCCGGACATATCGCTCACCTGCCTTTCTGTTTTTTATCTTCATATATTGTCGCGTCTCAACTTTGCAAGTACTGCGGAATTTTCTATATCCACTCTTTCTTCCGGAACAAGAAATTCTAAAGTGTGTATCTTTCCGTCGTAAGTGTCTTTCAAAAGTCCCATTTCTTCCATTATATCAAGGCAAAGCCGCATTTTGCATGAATCAATAGAATATTCCTTATTTTGTCCCGTTATTCTTCCGAAAAATACGTCAAGCTCGCCTTTGAAATTCCCATTGGCTTTCAGATATCTGTAAATAAGCGCGCAATCGTTTCTTGCCGGAATATCCTCTATCGGAATTTTTTCTCCTCTCTTATAGCAATCATAAAAAAGATTGCCGCAGAAAAGTTTTTCCTGGCTCAAAGAGGAAGGTCTTATATCTTTTATCCGTACGGAAACCTTTTCTTCTCCGTTATATTCGCTTATTTCACAGCCGGCGGCAACGTCAACTATTTCCCCTATATTATACGGGAATTCCTCTTCCGTAACTCCGAAATAAACGGCAAAGAATGACATTCCGGCTTTTTTGAATTTCAGTTTAAGGTGCTTACCGTTTCCTATCGGATAAATTCCGTCAACTATAACTTTTCTGAACGCGAAAACCGGTGTTTCATTTGCCGCTCCGAAAGGCTCTAAAAGGCGAAGTGAAGAAATATTTTCCACCGTAAGCTCCGCCGGATCCATAACCTTATCGAGTTTAAGAGTGAATACAGGCATTTGAGTAAAATTGTTTTTCGCAAACTCGTTTATCGCTTTTCTGAATCCTTCGATTTTGTCGGAATCCATGCTCATTCCGGCAGCGAAAGGATGTCCGCCGTATCTTGTAAGGTAATCCGAAGCATAGCTTACCG
>JAZLFU010000078.1:0-11059 GCA_045615915.1 Oscillospiraceae bacterium | reverse complement strand
GGTTTTTGCAAAACTCCTCGTATTCGGGATACTGTTCCTTTTTAAGGATCTCCATTTTAATCCTCCGTAATAATCTTATAATTTCGCTCTGCGTTCTCGATCTTCCAGTTATAGGAACGGTCGGAGGTATCCATTCCCGGCGTATATACCGGCTTTGCGGTGGCTTTGAATTCGGGGAATCCCGTTCCGTCGGCATGGCGGTTCATCGGGCAGCAATCTGTACAGCAATCGCAGCCGCATACAAAACCGACCGTTTTGATAAGCTTTTTGTCGTCTTCGGTAAGCTCGTTTTTCTTCTGATTTATATAAGAAACGCATTTTTCTCTGTCGTAGCCCTTTTCGGAAAGAGCGCCGCCGGGACATTCGTTTACACAGCGCATACATTCAAAGCAGGTACCCACACTCTTTTTCGATTTGGCGAAATGCTTGCTTGAAACTATCTCTCCTATGGCACAGCGTGTTCCGTATTCCTTGCTTATGAGTAAATTGTTTTTTCCGCGGACTCCGAGACCTGCAAGTACGGCGGCTCTTACCTCCGCAATGGGTGAGGAATCCACGAAAAACTTGAAGGTTTCATCGGGGAACGCTCTTTTGAGCACCTCCGTTGCCACCGCAAGGTGTTTCGCGGCAACCATGTGGTAATCCATTCCTACGGCGAACCGCGCAACGTTTCTGCCTTCGTTCATTCCGGTATCCCAGGGAATAAGGCAGACTATCACGGATTCCATTCCGTCAAAAATTTCCTTCTGTTTATATCCCGTTCCCGGAAGAGTATCTTTATAATCGGCAACTCCGTAAACTTCTATTCCTGCCGCTTTCATGATTTCGTCAAGTAACATATCAATTTCCCCAATACTTTCTGTCAAGGCTTCTGTATTGAAGCGCTTCGGCTATATGTTTTACGTCAATTAGTTCGCTTTCGTCGAGGTCGGCTATGGTGCGGGAAACCTTAAGTATCCTGTCATAAGCTCTCGCGGAAAGCCCCATGCGTTCAAAGGCGTTTTTGAGAAGCTCCTTCGCGCCCTCGGTAAGCTCGCAATACTGGTGTATCATCGCCGGAGTAAGCATGGCGTTGCAGGTTATTTCCGTTCCCTTATAGCGCTCGTTCTGTATTCTTCGCGCCGCGTTTACTCTTTTTCTTATCTCCGTTGAGGATTCCGCCTTTGCCGATGCGGAAAGATCGTCGAACTCAACGGGCATGACCTCAACGTGAAGGTCTATTCTGTCAAGGAGCGGCCCGGAAACCTTCGCGAGATATCTTGAAACCGCACTCTGACTGCATGTGCATTTTCTCGTCGGGTGGCCGTAAAATCCGCAGGGACAGGGATTCATCGCCGCTACAAGCATAATCGAGCAGGGGTAGGTAAGTCTTCCGGATGCTCTTGAAATCGTTACCGTTCCGTCCTCAAGCGGCTGACGGAGAACCTCCATGGCGCTTCTGTTGTACTCCGGAAGCTCATCGAGGAAAAGGACTCCGTTATGGGCAAGGGAAATTTCGCCGGGCCTCGGAACAGAGCCGCCTCCGGTAAGTCCCGCCGGAGAAACGGTATGATGCGGTGCCCGGAAAGGTCTTTTTGTAACAAGGGATATGCCTTCGGGCAAGGTTCCGCAAATCGAATGTATTTTCGTGGTCTCTATGGATTCCTCAAAGGTCATCTCCGGCAAAATTGAAGGCAGGCGTTTCGCAAGCATACTTTTGCCCGCTCCGGGAGGGCCTATGAGCAAAATATTGTGGAAGCCCGCCGCCGCTATTTCAAGGGCGCGCTTCGCTTCATACTGCCCTTTTACGTCGGCGAAATCCGGCTCAAATTCTGTGCTTTCCCTCTCCTCAAACTTCGCGGCGGTTACAGGCTTTATAAGCTTTTCACCTGTAAGATGATCCACTATTTCCAGAACGGAAGCGACGGGATATACCTTTATTCCCTTTACTACGGCGCCCTCCGCGGCATTTCCGGCGGGTATAAAGATATTCTTTATTCCGAGCTTTTTCGCTTCGATAACCATGGGAAGAACGCCTGCAACAGGCTTTACCGTTCCTTCAAGCGAAAGCTCGCCGATAAACGCGCAGGAAGTGAGATCGGCTTTAAGCTGACTGTTCGCGCGGAGTATTCCTATAAGTATCGGAAGATCGTATATCGAGCCGGCTTTCTTTATATCGCTCGGCGCAAGGTTTACTACTATTTTTCCCGCCGGAAACATAAAACCGCTGTTTACTATGGCGGTCCTTACTCTGTCGCGGGATTCCTTTACCGCGATATCCGGAAGACCTACTATATCAAAACTCGGAAAGGATTCGGAAAGATCGACTTCCACCGCGACCTTATATGCGTTTATTCCCAAAAGCCCCATACTCGCACATGTACAGAACATAAAACGCCGCCTCCCTCAAATTATAGTTTGCGTATACTTATTTAATTTATTATATAACATATTGGGTGTCAAATACAAGTGGAAGTTTACGGTTTTCGGACAATATGTTAAAAAAAGACTGCCTTTTCGGACAGCCTTGTTTGATATTATTTTTCATCTTCCTCCGGCGGAGCGCAGTTGAGCTTCGCTATTCCGGCAATATTTGTTACGGGAAGCGAGAAGGTTATTCCCGCGCCCTCGGTACTCAAACCGTTGTGGCGGACTATTGCCTGCATTATCTCCTTGCGGTGCCCCTCATCTGCAAGGATGAGGATTATCTCCTTTTCCGGGTGTATCGAAAGCCCGAAAAAGCCGTTGCCTTCGTGAAGTCCCGTTCCGTGGGCATACACTACCGTTCCGCCTCTTGCTCCGGCTTCCCTTGCGGCATCCATAACGTCATCGGAAAAGCCGCGGTTTATTATCGTTGCTATAAGCGTATATTCGCTTTTTACGTCATCCATCGTTCCTGCCCTCCTCGAAAGAAGCCGTGGTCAAAAACTGTAAAACTTTTGCTCCGGCAACGCTCTGCATCGGAACGGAAAAAGAAATTCCGCTTCCGGGTTTTGAAAATTCAAGTTTTTCGCCTATATCTTTTATTATCTCCGGACTTCGCTCCGAACGGATACAGCTTATTACAACGTCCTTTTCCGTTGAGCCGAGCCCGAACATTTCGATTATGCTCGAAGTTGCCGTTCCGCGTCCCGGAAACATAAGGCTTACGTTCACCCCGTTTTTATCGCATATATCGACCACTTTGTTCCCAAGACCTCGCGGAAGAATGGTAAATACGAGATCCATTTTGTAATTATGCTTCTGACTGTTTACACTATCACTCAAACCCGTATCCTCCCTTCTTTTGACTTCGCAATATTACCACCGAAAACGTCAAATGTCAAATCGTTTCCGTCAGAAATCTATTATATCATCGTCTCCGAAATCATTGAGGTCGATAATGTTCGCCTCATCGGCGGCGATATCGACTCTGCTCTCCTCGATTTTTTCCTTGACCGCGGCGGAAACGCGTTTCGCCTTGACCGCATAGACCGCGCCGAGTATCTGTATCGTTACAAGGGGCGTCATCGCGACCATAGCGACCACTCCGAAGCCGTCCATAAGTACGTTGCCTCCTATGGCGGAGCAGGCTCCCGTTGCGAAGGGCAAAAGGAAGGTTGCCGTCATAGGCCCGGAAGCAACGCCGCCGGAGTCAAAGGCTATTGCCGTAAATATTTTCGGAACGAAGAACATAAGCCCCACCGCTATGGCGTACCCCGGAATGAGCAGATACCAGATTGATATTCCGGTGATAACCCGGAGCATCGCAAGACCTACGGAAACGCACATTCCTATCATGAGAGCGGTCATCATCGCCTTTTTCGAAATGGCGCCGCCGGTTACGTCCTCCACCTGTTCGTTGAGAACGTGAACGGCAGGCTCCGCGGCGACTATGAAAAATCCGACGAGCATACCGACCGGAATTATTACCCAGTTATACGGAAGCACCGCAAGAGCCGAGCCTATAAACGAGCCTGTGGGCAAAAATCCGACGTTTACCGCCGTTAAGAATATTGTCAGACCGATATAGGTATACGCAACGCCGATAAGAGTTTTGAACACCGTTTTCTTCGGGAGTTTGAGGAAGAATATCTCGAATATCGCGTAGAGCGCCATTATCGGAGAAAGAGCAAGCAGAACTTCCTTCGCGTAAACCGGAAGCGCCCGTATATACACCATGCAAAGCTCCGAAAAACCGTTTATTTCCGTTACCGAATAGCTCTCGTAAGCTATATCTCCCGGAGCTACAAGCCCCATTACCGCAACGGTGAGAATAGGCCCTACCGAACAGAGACCGACAAGCCCGAAGGAGTCGTCCTGGGATTTTTCCCCACCGCTTACGGAAGCGATACCTACGCCGAGAGCGAGTATAAAAGGAACGGTGATAGGTCCCGTTGTAACACCGCCGGAATCGAAGGAAACCGCGAGAAATTCCTTCTTCGTGAATGCCGCCGCTATGAAAACGAGCACGTAAAGGATAAAGAATATCCTTGAAAGGCTCCAACCGGTAACGATTCGGAGCACGGAGAACATCAGAAACAGCCCAACACCGATAGCGACGGCATAGATGAGCACCGTTCCAACGGTAAAATCAATTCCGAAAGCGGAAAAGAGGGTTACGTTCGGCATCTGTTTTCCGAGCACCTGCAAATCCGGCTCCGCCACCGTTACGAGTATTCCGAGGATGAGCGCCGTCATAAGAAAGAGTGTCATATTTCTCTTTTCAACGAGCTTTCCGCCTATCTGGTTGCCCATGGGCGTCATACCCATATCCGAACCGAGCTGGAAGAGCGCCATTCCGATTATCAGAAAAAACGTGCTCGACAAAAAAAGCGCCAGTATACCCGAAGGCATAGGCGCAACAGTAAAATGAAGCATCAAAATAACAGCGGCAACCGGAAGCACCGCTACGGAGGTTTCTTTGAATTTTGATAAAAGCTCTCGTTTCATAGGCAAATGTCTCTCCTATATAGTTTTTATCAATTTTCACCAATTACTACATATAATTTTAGCTGACAAATGTTAAAACTGTCAACCCCGTAATTTTGTATAAAATTTTTACACTCAATACGGCAAATATTAACAAATTATTAAGAATTCCCAACATTGACAAGCAATAAATTCATGTTATGATATGGATAATGTACTACTATCGGAAAAAAGGTGATTTTATGAAACCCACACTCGTTATTCTTGCGGCGGGAATCGGCAACCGTTACGGCGGAGCGAAACAGATAACGCCGGTTGGCCCCTGCGGAGAAAAGATAATGGATTTCTCTATATACGACGCTTACAAAGCCGGCTTCGGAAAGGTAGTTTTCATAATCCGCAAAAGCTTTTTCGAGGATTTCAAGGCGGCTGTGGGCGACCGCGTATCGAAATATATCGAAACCGATTACGTTTTTCAGGAGATAGCGCCGGAATACGCGGAAATGGGCAGGAAAAAGCCCTTCGGAACGGCGGAAGCCATCGCCCTTTGCCGGGGACATATAGACACTCCCTTCGCGGTGATAAACGCCGATGACTACTACGGCTGCCATTGTTTCGAAATCATGAAGGGACTTCTCGACAGACTCGGCGGAGAAAACAGATACGGAATGATGGGCTACCGCATCGAAAACACTATCACCGACAAGGGCAGCGTAGCAAGGGGAATTTGCCGCGTAAAAGACGGTTTCCTTGTGGAGATAACGGAACGCACCCACATTGAAAAACGCGGAGAATGCGCCGAATTTACCGAGGACGGAGAGCACTGGGAACCCGTTGCCGCCGGAACGCCCGTTTCGATGAATTTCTGGGGCTTCACTCCGGATATTTTCGATTATCTTGACGCGGCGATGGAAAAGTACAAAGCGGAAACGCTTCCGAAAGAGCCGCTCAAATCCGAATGTTATCTTCCGAGCGCCGTCGGAGAGCTTCTTTCCGAAGGCAAGGTCTCCGTTGAGGTTCTGGAATGTCCGGACAAATGGTACGGCATGACCTACAAAGAGGATACGCCCTCCCTTATCGAAGCACTCCAAAAGCTGACCGACGAAGGCATCTATCCGAGTCCGCTCTGGGAATAAGACAAAACAAAACGCTCCACCGGAAAATGGGGCGTTTTTTGTTTGTATGTATGCAATTTTCCTTATTTGGAATTGCGGGCGAGCAAAGCTCGCCCCTACGGAAACTTATTATTCCTCTGTTTTTACTTTCTTTTTCTTTCCGAGCAGGTAGCCGCTGATGCCGAAGACCGCCGCTGCCGCGATGGTGCAGATAATAGTCAGACTGCCATCGGAGATGGTTGAACCGCTTATCAGCGGATTTCCTTGTGTGGGATCAAATTCCATTCCGCAGTCGGGACATGCATATACACCGTTGTGGAACTCGTTTTCGCATTCATGCCGGCAGCGGGTGCAAACACCGTTCTCATAGATGTGACCTTCTATTTCGCATTTGGTCATGCCGCAGTTGATACAAGTATTGTTTTCGTCGTAATTATGACCTTCGACCTCGCATTTGGTCACGCCGCAGTTGATACAAGTATTGTTCTTATCGTAACTGTGACCTTCGTATTCACACTTCGTTATATCGCAGACTTCGCAGTGATTGTCTTCATTCCATATATGTTCGTTGCAAGTATAATATACTTTTATTAAGTCAAAGTAACAAAATGCAAGTCCGCCTTCAAATGCGAATTCCTGGCTATTTACTTTTTGCACTTCTACCATTGTGCCAGCTGCAACAAGACCACTATTTGGGTTCTTCACTCCGGAGCTTATTCCTATATCTCCAAACCATCCATCATCAAACAAGCGTGCCTCAATACGTGTTATAGTCACATTCTTTCCTTCATTAGGAGTAATCCTAATGTAGATGTTTTTGCTTCCACCGTACAAGACGTAGCCATTTGCATCTACGTAGTTTCCTTTAATAGTAAAAATGTCCCCACTAATAGTAGCGCCGATTCCAGATCGATTAACTACGCTTGGATCTAAATGGTAATCTTCAAAAATGAATGTTTCGTAAAGTTCGCCCGTTTCCGGATCTTTCTCAATCGCAAAGGCAGTAACGCCGAGAGATAAGAGCATAACGAGCGCCAAAAGTAAGCTGATTAGTTTTTTCATTATGATTTCTCCTTTTATATTCAAATTTAATTTGTTTGGAATTGTGGGCGAGCAAAGCTCGCCCCTACGGAAAGATTATTATTCTTCTGTTTTTGTTTTCTTTTTCTTCACGATAACAACCGCGACGGCAACGACCGCAACAACCGCAACGCCGGCAACTATCCAGACATTGCCTTCGGAGAGAGTGGAACCGCTGCCGTTCCATCCGAATTCACAATTCTGCATTTCTTTCAAACGATAGAAAGCACCCTTTAATGTGTTTGTTGTTTTGCAATTATTAGCTACACTTTCTCGTTTATTATCGTAAATATCGTTTACTTGGCATTCTATGAAGGAACAACCCTCGATAGTCGCGTCATCACTGTCGATATAGACACCGCTGCCTTGTTTGGCTCTGCAATGGTCGAATCGGCAATCTATGATTCGGCAGCCCGGAGCATTATCCGTGATACGGATAGCGCCGCCCTTGCCAAGCGCGTTTTCACAGTAATAAAAATATGCGTTTTTGATCATACATTTATCGCCGTCTACTACAATGGCGGAATCTTTCTTTGATTCTAACCGCGAACCGCCGAAATCAAGAGTAACATTATCGCCAGTTACTTTGAAAAAGACACCTTCGGTATTGCTACGAATGGCACGATACTTAAAGTACCTTTCAACGAATTTAATCTCAACGTCATTTGCACTGATATATGCCATACATCCGTCAACATTAACCACACCGTTATTATTTTTCTCGACTTTAATTTCGACCTTGGCGCCGTCATTAAGATCATTTAAAATTGTGATCACTTCGCCCCAGTTTTTTGCCGAAACAGATGTATAACCCGTTTCCGCAAACGCGGTAACGCCGAGAGATAAGAGCATAACGAGCGCCAAAAGTAAGCTGATCAGTTTTTTCATAATGAATCCTCCCAGAATTTTGTTTTCATAAGTTTATACGGAAAAAATAACATGCCGGCTAATATTTCCGAAAATATTTTTCTGAAGTTAATACTATACCTTGTACGCACTAAAGTCAATAAATAATAAAAAAGGGGTACTTGTGTAAAGGGAGCCAAAAACGATATCAATTTACTTTGCTTGGGAATTGCGGGCGAGCACAGCTCGCCCCTACGAAAACTGAAAACTTTATATTACCCTTTACACAAGGGAGCCTTTGGTGCTTCCAATAACAATAGGCTTTATGCTGTTATTTTCGGCAAAGAGCATTAAACCGCTTGCAAACCGGAAAAAATTATGGTAAAATGTGATAAAATTACCCAAAAAGGAGATGAAACCGCAATGGGATTACAGGAATCCGGCGAAATGTATCTTGAAACCATACTCATACTTTTGCATAAGAACGGGTTCGTGCGCTCCGTTGACGTCTGCGACTACATGGGTTACAGTAAACCGAGCGTGAGCAGGGCGGTATCACTCCTTAAAACCGGCGGCTATATCGAGGTCGATGAGGCGGGCGGTCTGCACTTTACTCAAATAGGACTGAAAATAGCGAAAAAGATCTATGACCGCCACAAAACCATTACGGAATTTCTCACCGGTCTCGGCGTTCCGGACAAGGTCGCCGCAGAAGACGCCTGCCGGATAGAGCACGTGATAAGCGATAAATCCTTCGCGGCGATAAAGAAAAGCATGAAAAACAAATAAAAAACCTGCTGAAAAAAATCTTCGGCAGGTTTTTTGTTTTTCAAAATTTATTTTGTTTTCGCTTTCTGCTCTCTCTCGTAGAGCTTATCGTTCACTTTATCGTAGAATTTTACGGAAAGCGTCTTCGTCAATTTCCAAAGCTTTCCGCCGCCTGCCTTTCCGTACTTCCAGGCAAGGAATATTCCGAAGCAGAGCGGCTCTATGAGGAAAATAACGGCAAGAGCAAGGGCAAGGGCGCAGTAATCCTCGGTGAGCCTCGCGGCGTTTTCCCAGGAGGGATAGATGGCGCCGTCGGTTCTCATGGAGCGCTTCCCGAAGGAGCCTATGATCTTGAAGATATGGCCGAGGCTGTACCTCGAACTCACTTCGACTATTTCCGCGTCGGAGCTGAAACTTTCGGAAACGAGCTGTTTCGCGAAGCCTGAGACCGGGTTTGGAAGCACAGCTTCGTAGCACTCTATCCCGTTTTCGCAAAGCTCATAGAAAACGTCGTACGCCATATAAAGCCCGCTCTCATCCGGGTAGGAATCCCGGCTCGCGAAATCGGTATCGCGCTCGACCACTCCGGCAACGAGGAACTGCCTTCCGCCTATGGTAAGCTTCATTCCCTCGACTTCTATGGCGCCGAAAAGCTTCCAGGCAAGCTCCTTATCCAAAACGACTCTGTCATGCATAAGGTCGCTTTCGGAGATATAGTTTCCGCTTCGGAGCTTCATTCTGTGGAAGGAGAAAAAGTCGCCGCCCACTCCGAGAGCGTAAACCGAAGCGGAGCCTCTTTCGGAAGAAACGCTCACGTTTCCGCTTCCGCAATAGGCATATTTCCAAAGGTTTCCGCCTTCCTCCGCCTGTATCGAAGCCTCCGTCAGCTTTTTATCAATATCGCTGTTGAACGAATGGATAAACTTTTCATCGGTCTTTCCGTTCACCGGCAGAAAGCAGGATATGTACGCGAAAAGCTCGCCGCTCTCCCCCGCCCATTCTTTCGCGGCTCCTGTATAGGGAAGAGTTCCCTTTACCGCGCAGAAGACAAGCGCCGAGGCTATGGAAAGTACCACCAGAGCGGCGCTTATCAGGGCAAGGAACCTGTGCTTTTTAAGGAAATCCATAATATCAGCCCTCTGCCATTCTTACAAGCGTTCCCGCCTCTATGGGTTTACTCGATGTGGTTATTACGTAGTCGCCGTAGCCGAGACCGGAAACAGCGCTGTTGAGGTCATCGGAAGCGAACACATTCACGTCAACACGGGTAGCGACGTATCTGTTGTTGAGCGGACTGCTCTTCGTTGTGAGCACGAGCACG
This sequence comes from Oscillospiraceae bacterium, assembly GCA_045615915.1. GTDB lineage: Bacteria > Bacillota > Clostridia > Oscillospirales > Ruminococcaceae > UMGS1668. The sequence goes on along the minus strand of JAZLFU010000078.1, from coordinate 1,039 downwards.
AAGGAACCGTTCGTATCGTTCCTTATGGCGCTGTTCGGCACTATGGCTTCGTAGTTCTGGCTCTTTTGCCCGATGCTCAAATTGAGATTCGTGTCAGGCTCAACGTCGCCTTTTACGTTAAAGGTGAGCGTCTTTTTCGCGCCGCCGCTTCCCTGCTCCGTCTTTATGGAATCGAGAACGGCGGTTATTTCGCTTCCCCACCAGTAATAGTTTTCAACCTCTGCGGTATCGCCTATGGAAAGCTTCTTCGCCTGTTCCGCGGTTACGGAAAAGCTTACGCTGTAACCCGCGTCTTCAATATCTATTATCGCAACGGTGTTTCCGCCGTATACCGGCTTACCTATCGTCGCGTTAATTTCGCTAACCGTTCCGGCGTTCTTCGCCACGACTTCGCCGGAAGAGCCGTCCTCTCCGAAGGCTTCGAGGGCCTTTTTGGCGCTTTCTATTTTGCGGGCAGCTTGTTCAAGTTCAAGAGAATCCTTCATGTTGTTGACATTCTCTTTCTTCTTGTCGTCGTCCATCGCCTTGTTGAGAGCATCACGGGCATCGCTCAAACTGTCCTGGGCGCTGTCATAGCTGTCCTTTGCGCTGTTGTAGCTTGAAAGAGCGCTGTTATAGTTATCGGCTTCCGGGTTTTCGGCGACTGCTTCGTCATATTCCCTCTCCGCCTTCTCAAAGAGAGCGGCTTCATTAAGCACGTCATACTTTGCGCTTCCGTTTATGACCAAATCGTCGCCATCCGGCTCGACTGTTATTTCGTCGGCGTCGTCTTCGTTCACTTTGAAAATTGCGTTTATTCCGTCGGCATATTTTTGAGCGGCATTGTTCCAGGTGTCTTTCGCTTCCGGACTTAATTCGTTATAGTTTTTTACCGCTTCGTCGAGATAGATTTTAAGATTTATGATTTTGTTTACGTTTTCCGCGCCCACAACGAGTTCAAGGTTGCGCATCGCGTTTTCAAGTCCGGTCTGGGCTTCTTTTCTCGTTTTCTCGGCTTCATCTATTTTTTTCTTTGCGTCCTTCGCTTTTTTCCAGTCGC
>JAZLFU010000077.1:0-1585 GCA_045615915.1 Oscillospiraceae bacterium | reverse complement strand
AAAAAAGAACATTGAAAAGAAACCGTAGCAAATATATGCTCCGAGCGGATCGTACGCCTCCCTTGCGCAGGTGAGCGAGCGGGAGCATATTCCGGAAAGCAGAGCTATAAGTACCATCGTTCCGACGAATCCGAGCGCCTGACCTATGAAGGCAAAAATAAAGTCGTTATGTATTTTCGGAACGTAGAGATAATCGTCTCTGAATAAACCTTTTCCCAAAAGCTGGCCGATACCGATTGAAATTACGCTTCTGCTTTGCTGATAGTCCGCGCCGAGCGGGTCGGCATATTCCGCAAAGAATACCGAAAGAAAGCGGTTTCGCTGGTCTTCGGAAAGAAGATACTGCCAAACGAGAGGAAGCGCGACCACCGCGGCGCCTATTGCCGGAAATATGTATTTCCAGCTTAAACCTGCGGAAAAAATCATTATAACAAAGATAAACGCAAAAATAAGCGCGGTTCCGTCATCACCTTGAAAATGTACGAGCAGTATCGGAACAGCTCCGTGAGCACCGAGCAAAAGAACGCTTAAGGGACGGTTTATCTGGTCTTTTACCTTTGAAAGGTGATAGGCAAAGCTCAAAATAAAGCATATTTTGAGGAGCTCCGATGGCTGGAACGTAAGTCCCATCGGGAGTTTAAGCCAGGCCTTGTCATCAATGGTTTCATCGACCTGAACGCCTATGACGAAGGTTAAAAGAACGAGGAAAAGCGAAACCGGAATATATAATTTCCAAAGTTTTGCAATAATATGATAATCAATAGCGGAAATCGTAAGCGCCGCAAGAAGTCCTACTGCGGAGGCGCCTATTTGAACGATATATATTCGGTTTGAAATATTGAGCGTTGCGGCAAGATTGGATTTTACAAGAGTATACTGCGCAGCGATACCGAGGGAGGAAATAATTATACAGAAGCCGATGAGCCATTTATCGAGAAGTGAGAAATATTTTTTAACGGCTTCCTGAATTTTTTTAAAAATAGTTATCCCTCCTTTTTAATGGAAATACATAATTATTTTAACATTATATTTTGATTTTGTAAATCCATATTTATTTTTATATTTAAGGTGTAATTTTGTCGATTTTTATTGTTGCTTAATTCGATAAAATATAGTATGATAATAGATTAGAAACAGAAAGCGAGGCGGTTGATTCTTGCAGAAATATATATGCCGTTCGGAACAGGAAACTGCCGCCGCAGCAAAAGAGTTTGCAGGTACGGTAAAGCCCGGAGATGTCGTTGCATTTACCGGCGGGCTCGGAGCTGGAAAAACTACTTTTACAAGATATATGTGCGAAGCGCTCGACTGTAAAGATGACGTTTCAAGCCCGACCTTTGCGCTCGTTCATTCTTACAGAGCAAAAATACCGATTTACCATTTCGATATGTACAGAATAAATACCTTTGATGATTTGTATTCGACCGGATTTTTCGATTACCTTGATGCCGGCGCCGTTCTTATGATAGAATGGAGCGAAAACGTAATGGAATTTCTTCCGGAAAATATGATAAAGATAAATATTGAACGTATCGGCGATAATGAAAGAGAGATAACTATTGAAAGGGGCGCGGAAGAATGAGAA
>JAZLFU010000076.1:0-16283 GCA_045615915.1 Oscillospiraceae bacterium | reverse complement strand
AATTTTTGTTTAAATGAAAATAGAAATTTGAGAATTTTTGTTTTGCGCAACATAGTGATGGGCGCTTCGCGCGGTGCTCCAGCACCAAAATTTCTAACTTGACTCTCTCCTCTATAAATATTATTAAACATTATTAAATATCATTGTAAAAAACGGTTGAAAACATTGCCGGAATGTGGTATACTTTATGGTGTATAATTTTATGTTTTATCTCGGAGGAAAAAATGGATTCATTTGAAGAACTTTTCGGGCTTGTAAGTGATTACTGCAAAACCCAAATGACGGAGGTTGCCCATAATCTTTGGATAAAAGATATTGTTCCTCTCGGTCTTGAAAACGATACCGCCGTCCTCGGAGTGAACTCCGAATTCAAAAAAAATCTTGTAATGGAAAAATACAGCGACCTTTTGGCGAAGGGCTTTGAACAAACCCTCGGTTTTCCCGTTACGATACAGATCAAATGTATCTCATCGCCCGTTTCCGAAAGCGGCAATGATGCTCCTTTCGGTTCAGAAGGCGGCGAAAAGCTCTCCGGCGGAAATGACAGCGGCGACTATGAATACACCTTTGATACCTTTATCGTAGGCAATTCGAACAAGTTCGCCCATGCCGCCGCCCTCGCCGTTGCCGAAAAGGACGAGCGCAAATACAACCCGCTTTTTATCCACGGAGACAGCGGTCTTGGAAAAACGCATCTTCTTTTCGCGATAATGGATAAAGTAAAAAAACGCCGCCCGGATATGCTCATAGTTTACGTAAAAGCCGAGCAGTTCACAAACGAGCTTATAACCGCTATTAAAAACGGAACTACCGCGGATTTCAGAGAGAAATACCGCCGCGCCGATTATTTCCTTGTTGACGATATTCAGTTTATCGCCGGACATAACTCGACGGAGGAGGAATTTTTCCATACCTTCAACGATCTTTATGAAAAAGGAAGCCAGATCGTGCTCACGAGCGACCGTCCGCCGAAAGAGATAAAAACTCTTGAGGAAAGACTTCGCACCCGTTTCGAAATGGGACTTATGGCGGATATCCAGCCGGCGGACTACGAAACGAGAATGGCAATAATCCAGCGCAAGGCGGAGCTTCTTCATATGCAGATGCCGCCGGAGGTTACCGAATACATAGCGAACAACCTGAAAAGCAATATAAGGCAGCTTGAAGGCGCGGTAAAGAATATTCAGGCAAACTCCGAGCTTTACGGAAACAAACAGATAAATATTCTCGTTGCTCAAAACGCCATAAGAAACATACTGAACGACAACCAGCCTGTTCCCGTAACCGTAAGCAAGATAATAAGCGAGGTCGCGAGGACGTTTAACGTATCCGAGCAGGATATAAAGAGCAACAAACGCGCCGCGAACATAAGCCGCGCAAGACAGGTCGCAATGTTTGTTGTGAAAGACATTACGCAAATGAGCATGGCGGCAATAGGCGATGAGTTCGGCGGAAGAGACCACTCGACTGTTGTTTACGCCATGAGCCAAATAGAGAGAGCGATGAAAACAGACTCCCGTTTGAGAGAAACCATAGAGGATATCACAAAAAATATAAGAGATATGTGATTTAACTTTTCCCCATGTTTATTTCTGTTGAAAACGGGTTAATTAAACAGCTTTTTAACTTTATACCCGAAGCTTTTCAACACCCAGAAAATGTAAGTTATTTTTTCAACTTTTTCATATTTTTTCAATATCTTCATTCTGAAAACTTAAAGCCTTTTTTTCCGTTTGTAAAGCGTATTACGGCAAGTTTTCAACTTTTAAGCACACTCTACTACTATTACTAAATAATAATTCTTTCTATACTGTCTGGAGGAGATATTTATGAAATTTTCTTGCAGCCGTTCAGAGCTTTCCGACGCACTCAATAACGTAACGAGGGCGGTGGCGATAAAGACCACACACCCGGCGATGGAAGGAGTTCTTCTCGTTGCTAAAGAAGGAGTCCTCACCTTGAGCTGTTACAACCTTGAACTTGGAATAAAGACTTATATGGATATAAACGTCCGCGAAGAAGGCGCCATCGTTTTAAACGCGAAGCTCTTTTTTGATATGGTGCGCCGCCTTGCCACCGATATTATCGAAATAGAAAGCGATGAAAAATTTATTACCAAAATAAAAGGCGGAAACGCGGAATACAACATTATAGGTATCGATCCGGAAGAATTTCCGGAGGTTCCTTCCGTCAGCGAGAAAATTCATTTTACCATCGCGCCGGAAACCCTCAAAAGTATCATTGAGCAGACCATATTCGCCGTTGCGGTAAATGATTTTAAACCTGTTCATACCGGCTCTAAAATAGTCATTGACGACCACGTTATGACTATGGTTTCTGTTGACGGCTTCAGGCTTGCCATAAGGAAAGAGCAGGTAACTTATAATGACGCTCTTGAATTTATCGTTCCGGGAAAAACCCTCGGCGAAGTCGCGAAGCTTCTTGAAGGCGAGGAGGACGTACTCTGCGCTTTGAGTGAAAAGCACGTCATTTTCAGAATAGGAAAATACGACGTTGTTTCAAGGCTTCTCGAAGGAGAATTTATCGACTACAATTCCTCCATTCCGAATACCGAAAACACCGTTGTTGAAGTAAATGTAAAAGATCTTTTGAGCGCCATTGACAGAACTACCCTTCTTATAAACGACAGACTTAAAAGCCCCATTCATATAACCTTTGAAGACGGAGAGATAAAAATATCCTGCTCAACGGCAATAGGTAAGATAAACGATACCGTTGCCTGCGATATGAAGGGCGAGGCAATAACCATGGGCTTCAATAACAGATATCTCCTTGAAGCGCTTCGCGCAACCGGATGCGACAAAGTAAAGATGATAATAAACAGCCAGCTCTCCCCCGTCAAGATAGTTCCGCTTGAGGGAGAAAGCTTTCTCTTCCTCGTTCTTCCGGTAAGAATGAGAGCGGAGGTATAAGAGGTTTTATATGGCAAAGATCGAACTTAAAATAAAAAGACGCCAGGCGATTTCCGAGCCGGTGGAAATAAGCATAAGGGAAGAATTTATAAAGCTTGATTCCTTCCTTAAATTTTCCGGAGCGGTACTTTCCGGCGGAGAGGCAAAGGAACTCATCCAGGGCGGTAAAGTTAAAGTAAACGGAGAAATCTGCACCATGAGGGGCAAGAAAATGCGTCCGGGCGATTTCGCGGAGCTTGACGGAAAAATCTATAAGGTAGCGGAAGAATGATTTTCAGAAAATTAGAGCTTTTTGATTTTCGCAACATATCAGAGCTTTCGATGTTTCCGGGCGAAAAAGTGAACGTTATCTGCGGAGAAAACGCCCAGGGAAAAACAAATCTTATGGAAGCGCTTTGGCTTTTTACCGGTGCGAAGAGTTTCCGCCAGACAAAGGATTCCGAGTTTATAAAATTCGGAGAAGAAAGAGCGCTTCTTAAAGCCGGTTTCTTTGCCGGGGAGAGAGAACAAAGCGCCGAGATTTCTTTCAGCCCTTCAAAAAGCATGAAGAAGAACGAAATCGAGATAAAATCGGCTTCGGAATATGCCGGAACCTTCGGCGGAGTTGTTTTTTCTCCGGCGCAGATGAATCTTTTCCGGGACGGGCCGAAGGAAAGACGCCGTCTTGCGGATACTTCCCTTTGCCAGCTTTATCCGAAATATCTTTCCATGCTTACGGATTACAAAAAAGTTCTTGAACAGAGAAATACCGTGCTCAAAGACGCCAGGTACCACAGCCAGCTTCTCGATATGCTTGACGTATATGATGAACAGCTCGCGAGGCTCGGCGGCGCTATTACGAGAACGAGAGTGAACTATTGCGAAAAGCTCGGCAAAAAAGCGGAGGGCATATATGAAGGAATGTCCGCCGGAAGAGAAAAATTCTTTGCGGAATACGTTTCTACCGCCCTTGCCGACGGTGAAAAAGCGAGCGGAGAGACCGGTACCGCGGAATGGTCGGAAAAACTGTACGAAAAACTTCTCGAAACGAGAAATTACGATATTGAACACGGAGCCACTTCCGTAGGACCTCACAGAGATGATATAGAGGTAACTCTTGACGGAATGGCGGTGCGGTCCTTCGGCTCTCAGGGACAGCAGAGAAGCTGTATACTTTCGCTGAAACTCGGCGAAGCGAAGCTCCTCGGCGAAACCATGGGAGAGCCTCCGCTCATACTGCTCGACGACGTTATGAGCGAGCTTGACGCTGTAAGAAGGAACTATATACTGAACAGCATCGGCGAAAGCCAGATATTTCTGACCTGCTGTGATAAAGAGCTTTTTTCCGGACTTTCGGAAGGAAAGGTTTTTTCAATGGAGAGCGGGAAGATAGAGGAAATATAAAAAGGAGAAAGTTATGTATCTTTTTCTTGGCGGAGACGTTTCGGTAAAAGAGGACAGCGTTATCGGCGTTTTCGATATGGATAACACCACCGTTGCGAAATCGACAAGGGATTTTCTTGCGAGGGCGCAAAGGAACGAAAGCGTTATAAACGTTACCGATGAGCTTCCGAAAAGCTTTTGCCTTGCCGTTGAAGGCGGAAAAGAGACCGTTTATATTTCCCAGGTAGCGCCGGCGACTATAAAAAAGCGTCTCGGAGCAATTTAAGACAGTTAATAATTTTATTAAAATAAAAAAGCCGTTTATTCGGTTATTTCAGGAGGTAAGTTGTGGAAAAAACTCCGTTTGCCGTAGAAAATACCAATGAAACCTACGACGAAAACCAAATACAGGTTCTTGAAGGACTTGAAGCAGTAAGAAAGAGGCCGGGTATGTATATCGGTTCAACCGGCCCGAAGGGACTTCACCATCTCGTCTATGAGATAGTGGATAACTCCATTGACGAGGCCCTCGCCGGATTTTGCACCGATATTGAAGTCGATCTTCTTAAAGACAACGTAGTAAGAGTAAGGGATAACGGACGCGGAATACCCGTCGGTATTCAGCCGAAGCTCGGTATTCCGGCGGTTACCGTTGTATTCACCGTGCTCCATGCCGGAGGAAAATTCGGCGGGAGCGGATACAAGGTTTCCGGCGGACTTCACGGAGTCGGCGCTTCCGTTGTAAACGCCCTTTCCGAGTGGCTTTGGGTTGAAGTCAGAGACGGAAAACATGTCTATAAACAGAAATTCAACCGCGGAGTTGCCGAGGGCGATCTTGAAATTATCGGAGATACCGATGAAACCGGTACAACGGTATATTGGAAAGCCGACGATCAGATTTTCGAAACTCTTGATTACGATTACGATATCCTTCTCCAGAGACTTCGTGAGCAGGCGTTCCTCAACGCAGGCGTAAAGATCATTTTCAGCGATCTTCGTGAGGACGAGGACGAGCCGAGAAAAGAGATACTCCATTACGAAGGCGGTATCAAAAGCTTCGTTGAGTTCATTCATAAGAAGAAAGGCCTTGAAGTCGTTCATCCCGACGTGCTCTATTTCTCAACGAAAGACGGAGATTCCACCGCCGAGGTCGCTATGCAGTATAACGACAGCTATAACGATATGGTTTTGAGCTTCGCGAACAATATCCGCACCGTTGACGGCGGTACTCACGAGACAGGATTCAAGAACGCCCTTACGAAAGTGTTCAACGATTACGGAAGAGAGAAAAAGCTCCTTAAAGACGCGGATAAAAACCTTTCCGGCGACGACGTCCGCGAAGGACTTACCGCTGTTGTTTCCGTAAAGCTTACCAACGCGGAATTTGAAGGACAGACCAAAACGAAGCTCGGCAACACCGAAATGCGCGTACTCGTCGAGAAGATGCTCTATGATAAACTCAAAACCTTCTTTGAGGAAAATCCCGCGGTTGCGAAGGCGATTTTTGATAAATCCCTCGGCGCCGCAAGAGCGAGAGAGGCCGCAAGACGTGCGAGAGAGAACGCGAGAAGAAAATCCGCTCTCGAAAGCGCCGCCCTTCCCGGAAAGCTTTCCGACTGCTCGAACAGAGATAACGTAAACACCGAAATATATATCGTCGAGGGAGATTCCGCAGGCGGCTCCGCAAAAGGCGGACGCGACCGTACCTTCCAGGCGATCCTCCCGCTTTGGGGAAAGATGCTCAACGTTGAGAAGGCAAGAGTCGATAAAATATACAATAATGAAAAGCTTACTCCGGTGGTGCTCGCTCTGGGCTGCGGAATAGGCGACGAGTTCGATATATCGAAGCTCCGCTACGGAAAAGTCATCATCATGGCGGATGCCGATGTCGACGGCTCCCATATCAGAACGCTTTTGCTCACCTTCTTCTTCAGATATATGCGCCCGCTTATTGAGGAGGGCCACGTTTATATCGCCCAGCCGCCTCTTTTCAAGATAACGAAGGGCAAAAAGGTGCGCTACGCTTATTCGGATAAAGAACGCGACGATCTTCTCGCGGAAATGTATCCGGAGGGCACCCAGAAGAGCGAAGTTCAGCGCTATAAAGGTCTTGGTGAGATGGATCCCGAACAGCTTTGGGAAACCACTATGGATCCGGCAAGAAGGATCATGCTCAAAGTAGAACTTGAGGATGCCGCCGCCGCTGACGAAGTATTTACAATTCTTATGGGCGATAAAGTCGAGCCTCGCCGTGAGTTCATCGAGGCGAACGCGAAATACGTTCAAAACCTTGACGTTTAAGGAGGATATGCACTATGGGACTTTTCAGCCGCAAGCCGAAAGAAAAACCGGAAATAGTCAGAATTGAGGTTTCCGAGCACGGCGAACCGAAATACTGCCTTACACACAGATTTTCTCTTGAAAACTATCGTGAATACAACGACGCGGTTTCCGCTCCTGCCATCGAGAGAGATAAAAAACTCAAAAAAATAGGTGGTCTTGTAATGGGAGCCATCGCTCTCGGCGGACTCGTTCTCGGAATAATAAATCTTGTAACCAAAGATCTCTATCTTATACAGGAACGCGGATTTTTCAGCGTTTTCAATTACGGAAGCTCGATGCTCCATTTCGCGATCTTCCTTATGGCAGGTTATCTTTGCTATCACCTGCTCACCTATTACAAATACTTCCCGAAACGCCTTGAAAAGGCCACGAGAGAATATTACAATTCCAGCAAATACCTGAAAAACGAACTCACCCTTGCGATTTACGAGGAAGGTGTGCTCGAAAAAGCCGCAGTCCGCGATGAGTTTTTCGATTGGGAGCTTTTCAACCGCTGCTGGGAATCCGATAACATAGTTTATCTTGAATTCACCCTCGCAAACCAGCTTTTTGTGAATAAAGAGGCTCTTGCCGAAAACGGAATAGACAAAGATGAGTTCATGGTTTTCTGCAACGGGCATATCGAAGAAGCAAAACGCCTTGCGGAGGAAAGAGAAGCTGCCGCGGAAGCCGAAGAGGAAGAAGAGGAAGCGGAATACGAGGAAAACCTTGAAAAAATTGCCGAGCTTTCCGGCGACGACGAAGAATAATTGAACGGAATAATAGCCTCCCTTGTGTAAAGGGAGGTGGCATTTTCGTAAGAAAATGACGGAGGGATTGTAATGGATAGAAAGCACAATCAATCTATTGTTCCGGCTGCAAAAAAACTTCGTAATAATATGACAAAAGAAGAACGGCATTTATGGTATGATTTTTTAAGAACATACCAAGTAAAATTCTCAAGACAAAAAATTTTAGGAAAATATATTGCTGATTTTTATTCATCAAAAGCAAAACTGATAATTGAGCTTGACGGAAGTCAGCATTACGAAAAAGAACAGATTAAAGAAGATGCGGAACGAACCGGTTATCTTGAACAATTTGATCTTAAAATAATAAGAATACCTAATAATCAAATAAATGAGCATTTTAAAGAAACTTGCGAGTACATTGATAACGTTGTAAAACAATCCCTCAGTCAGCTGCGCTGACAGCTCCCTTTACACAAGGGAGCCTTAAATGCTCGCGGAATAAAATAACTGCAAAAACTTTATCAGAGAAGACTGAAATAAATTGAACGGAGGATACCGTTTTGGACGAAAAAGATGAAATGCTGAATAATACCGAAGAGGGCTTTGCGGAAATGGACCTCACCGAGGATGTTCCCGAAGGGAAACTCATAAGCGTTGATATCGAGAGAGAGATGAAAAAATCCTTCCTCGATTACTCAATGTCCGTTATAGTTTCCCGTGCTCTCCCGGATGTGCGCGACGGACTTAAACCCGTACACAGAAGAATACTCTACACAATGTATGAAAACGGACTCGAACCGACCAAGCCTTACCGTAAATGCGCAGATACAGTCGGTTCGGTGCTCGGTAAATATCATCCTCACGGCGACGCTTCCGTTTATGACGCAATGGTAAGACTTGCCCAGGATTTTTCCCTCCGCTGCCCTCTTGTTGACGGCCACGGAAACTTCGGCTCCATAGACGGAGACCCGCCGGCAGCCTACCGTTATACCGAAAGCCGTATGAGCCGTATGGCAACGAAGATGCTTACCGATATCGACAAAGAGACCGTTGACTTCATGCCGAACTACGATGACCGTCTTCAGGAGCCTGTGGTGCTTCCTTCGAAGTTCCCGAACCTCCTCGTAAACGGAACCACCGGTATCGCCGTAGGTATGGCGACAAATATTCCGCCCCATAACCTCAAAGAGACCACCGACGCGGTCTGCTGTCTTATAGACAACCCCGACGCCACTCTTGAGGACCTTATGGAGCACATAAAAGGCCCGGACTTCCCCACCGGCGGTATCATCATGGGAAGAAGCGGAATAAGAGCCGCATACGCAACGGGAAGAGCGAAAATAATACTCCGCGCAAGAACGGAGATACAGGAATTTAAAGGCGACCGCGAAAAAATAGTCGTTACCGAAATTCCCTATATGGTAAACAAGGCAAGACTTATCGAGAGCATTGCCGACCTCGTAAAAGAGAAACGAATTGACGGAATAAGCGACCTTCGTGATGAATCCGACAGAGACGGCCTTCGTATCGTCATCGAGCTTAAACGCGATGCCAACGCCCAGGTCGTGCTCAACCGTCTTTTCAGCTACACCCAGCTCCAGGATACGGTCGGCGTTATCATGCTCGCCCTTGTAAACGGCCAGCCGAAGATACTCACCCTTAAAGAGATACTCCAATGCTATATCGACTTCCAGCGTGAAGTAGTCGTTCGCCGCACCAAATTCGACCTCGCGAAGGCGAAGGAGCGCGAACATATCCTCGAAGGCCTTAAAATTGCCCAGGATAACATTGACGAAGTCATAAAGATAATCAGAACAGGCCGCGATGATAACGAAAACAGACCGCGTCTTATGGAGCGTTTCGGACTTACCGAAGCCCAGGCAAACGCGATTCTTGCCATGAGGCTCGGCCGTCTCTCCGGACTTGACAGAGAGAAAATCGAAAACGAGCTTGCCGAAATCATCAAGAAGGTCGCGGAATACGAGGCGATCATTTCCGATATCCACCTTGTTGACGGAATCATCAAAACCGAGCTTCTTGAAATAAGCGATAAATTCAGCGACGAGAGAAGAACGAGCATTGAAAACGTCAGCGGTGAAATGGACGTTGAAGACCTCATTCCCGTTGAGGACAGAGTTGTTACCCTCACCCAGTTCGGATATATCAAGAGCCAGGCTGTTGATACCTATAAGGCGCAAAGAAGAGGCGGCCGCGGTATTTCCGGCATGACAAGACGCGATGAGGACTTCGTTGAGAACCTCTTTATCGCTTCCACCCACGATTATATCTACTTCTTTACTAACAGAGGCAAGGTTTATAGGATAAAGGGTTACGAAATTCCCGAAAGTCAGAGAGCCGCGAGAGGTACGAATATCGTAAATATCCTACCCATTGAACAGGACGAAAAGGTAACCGCCGTTATTTGCGGAAAGAGCGACGCCGACGTTGATAATATGTATATCACAATGGTAACGAAGGCAGGTATCATCAAGCGTACCAAATTAAGCGCCTACGTCAACGTAAGAAAGAGCGGACTCAACGCCATAAATCTTGACGAAGGCGATGAACTCAAATGGGTAAGACTTACCGGCGGAGAAGATGATCTTGTTGTCGCAACGAAAAACGGAAAGATAATCCGCTTCAACGAGCTTGACGCGAGAGAGATAGGAAGAACCGCAAGAGGCGTCAGAGCGATACTCCTCCGCGGCGACGATGAAGTCGTGGGAATGGAGATCGTTACCGCCGGAACAAAACTTCTCACCATTACTGAGGAAGGAAAAGGAAGAAGAACTCCGTTTGATAATTACCGTCCTCAAAAACGTGGAGGAAGCGGCGTTACAAACTACTCCGGAAGCAAGGTTGCCGGAATCAAAGCGGTCGAGGACAACGACGATATCATCGTCATCAGCAGCGACGGAATTATTATCCGCATGAGCGTTTCCGAAATAAATGTACAGTCGAGAACCGCAAGTGGAGTTCGCGCAATGCGTCTCGGCGATGACAGCAGAGTTGTAAACTTCACCGTCGCTCCGAAGAATGAGGGCGAAGGAGAAGACAGCTCCGAAGCCGAAACCGGTGAAGCGGAAGAAGCCCAAACCGAAGCATAACTCTCCTTTTGAGATAAATAAAAAAGAGGTCGAAACTGCAAAGTTCCGGCTTCTTTTTTTGTTTTCGGGCATTCATATATAGTTTTTTGCAGGAGAAATAAAAGAAATCCTGCAAAACGTTTGCTTTGATAAATCAGTTGTACGCGGTAAAAATACAGTTTTGCATAAAAAAAGAGCCGGCCCATATGACCGGCAGTTCTGTTTTTTGATTAACCGATGATGGAGGAAAGAACACCGAGAATGGTATTCATTGCTCTGTTGAGTTTCTTTTCGGAGATAATTGCGCTTTCATTCTCGCAATAAGCGGCTTTTTCGACTCTTGCCCAGCGCTGGTATTCGGTTTCGGCTTCGTAATTGAAATCATTGATAAGAGCATAGTTAAGCATGGCGTTATTTCCTTTCGTTTCAGTAGTTATATTTAATATTGTTTTGTGTCTTTTTACTGTGGACAGTATAACGCAAGATAACTTGCAAATCAAGACTGCAATTTATAGAAAACTGATGATTTACATATGTTTGATTTGTCTATTTTATACAAAAATGTATATTTGATTTGCAATATGCAGAAAATATACGCTGTTTAAGGCTCAAATGTATAAAATAAAAAGAAAAATGAATAAGAAAAATTTTATAAAATGCGCAAACGGGCGTGTTTATTGCGTTTTGAAGTAAATTTTTCGGGAAAATGTTTTTTGCATATACACAGCTGTAATTCTACGCTGAACGGCTGAAAAAAAAGCGAAGAAATGTGATGAAATTGTGATGTTATTTGTCGCTTTCGGGTTTGGACTTCGAGAAAAGCTCCCGGGAACCGATGACAAGAAGAAAGACGGCGAAGGCTTTTTGCAAAAGGCCGCTTTCGAGCATTCCGGCGGCAAAAGAACCGAGGAAAACGGCGGGTATTCCGAACAAAATTGAAATGAGAGCGCCGCGCCATTTTACGTAGCCGTTTTTTATATGGATAATAAGGGCGATGGCGGCGGCGGGAAGAAAGAAAATAAGATTTATTCCCTGGGCGGAGAGCTGTTCATAGCCGGCAAAGGCGGTGAGGTAGAGAAGCAGGACCGCGCCGCCGCCCACTCCCATTGAACTCAAAGCGCCGGAAAGGAAAGCGATAACAAAATCAGTCATATTACGGGCGAAGGAGCATTCTTACGGCGGAAAAGATTATGAAGGCTCCGAAAAGCTTTTTGATGAAGCCGGAGGGTATCTTTTTAAAGAGCAGAGAACCTGCGGCGGCGCCGAGTATTCCGCCGGGAATGAATTTTTCCGCGTCGGAAAAGGAAAGGCGGCCGGCTGAAATATAGAGAGCCGTGCTCAAAACGGAGAGCGCCGCCATCATCGCAAGGGAGGTCGCGTGAGCCTCCTTTACGGAAAGTCCGCTCTTTTTGAACATGGGCACGGCCACCATTCCGCCTCCGGAGCCGAAAAGCCCGTTCAGAAAGCCCGAAGATATGCCCGTTGCCGCCGAATAAAGCCATTTTTTCATATATTTTCCGCCTTTCGCCGATATCTGCATTTAGTATTGCCGGAAATGTGAAAAATAAAACCGCCGGCAGGAATTTCCTATCGGCGGCTGTTTCGTATTGCTTTTTATTCCCCGTCATAGCGCATTGAAAGAAGCGCTTTTTTCATAAGCTCTATGGGGCGCTCGGCGGTTTTGAGCACCACCGAAAGATGCGGGCGGCTGCTCATAAGGTCAACGGAGAGCCTTCCGTTCATCTTTTGCGCCGCCATGCTTATGCGCTCAAGGTCGAGCTCTTTCGGATAGAACAAAAGCTCGGTATCGTTTTGCTTTATCTCGGTCATTCCGAGGGCGGAAGCGATATTCCGGAGAGTTGCCACCTCGATAAGCCCCATTACGGAAACCGGCGGCTCGCCGAAACGGTCGATAAGCTCGTCTATTACGTCGGCGGCGTCCTCCTCGCTTCTTATGGCGGCAATGCGTTTATACATATCTACTCGCTGTGAAAGACTCTTTATGTAGCTTTCCGGAATATGAGCATCGAGAGAGATATCAACGGCACATTCCTCGGCTTCGGGAGGCGGTGCTTCGCCTTTTTCCTCGGCTATCGCTTCGGAAAGAAGGCGCACGTACATTTCGTAACCGACGGACTCCATATGCCCGTGCTGGTTGGCGCCGAGAATATTGCCCGCTCCTCTGATTTCAAGGTCGCGGAGAGCAATTTTGAAGCCGGAGCCGAACTGGGTGAAATCACGAATGGCAGTAAGGCGCTTTTGGGCAATATCGGTGAGGGATTTTCCCCTCGTGAACGTAAAATAGGCAAAGGCGCGGCGGTTGGAACGTCCTACCCTGCCTCGAAGCTGATAGAGCTGGGAAAGTCCGAGCTTATCGGCGTTCTCAATGATAAGGGTGTTGCAGGAGGGAACGTCAACGCCGCTTTCGATTATCGTTGTGCAGACGAGGATATCGGTTTCGTGGTCGATAAGGGAACGCCATATATCCGAAAGCTCATCCTCGGACATTCTTCCGTGGGCATATGCTATGCGGACTTCCGGAAGCTCCTCCTGCAATCTCGCGGCGCAGGTGGAAATGCTCTCGATATCGTTATGGAGATAGAACACCTGACCGCCACGGCGAAGCTCTTTCTTTATGGCTTCGATTATCACTCCCCGGTCGTACTCCATGACGTAGGTCTGTACCGGGTGGCGGTCAAGAGGCGCTTCCTCTATTGTGGACATATCGCGGATACCGCTCATAGCCATATTGAGAGTTCGCGGTATCGGAGTCGCGGAAAGGGTGAGCACGTCAACGGAGGCTTTCAGCTCCTTCATACGCTCCTTATGTGCGACGCCGAAGCGCTGTTCCTCGTCGATTATGCAAAGTCCCAGATCCTTGAACTCCACGTCCTTTTGCAGGATACGGTGGGTTCCGATTATAATATCTATTTCGCCGGATTTGAGGCGCTTCAATATCTGCTCCTGCTGTTTCGGAGTGCGGAAACGGGAGAGAAGCTCCACCGTTACCGGAAAAGCGTCCATTCTTTGCAGGAAGGTCTGGTAATGCTGCCAGGAGAGTATGGTGGTGGGAACGAGCACGGCGACCTGCTTTCCGTCCATGACCGCTTTGAACGCGGCGCGGATGGCGACCTCCGTTTTGCCGAAGCCTACGTCGCCACAGAGGAGTCTGTCCATCGGGCGCGCCATTTCCATATCGTGCTTTATTTCTTCTATGCAGCGGAGCTGGTCTTCGGTCTCCTCATAAGGAAAACGTTCCTCAAAATCACGCTGCCAGTCGTTATCCGGGCTGAAAGCGTAGCCCTCTGTTCTCATTCGCTTTGAATAGAGCGCGATAAGCTCCTTTGCCATATCCTTTACGGCTGATTTTACGCGGCTTCTCGTTCTCATCCATTCGGCGGAATTGAGTTTGTTGAGCTTTACGGCGCCTTCCTCTTTCGGGCCGACGTACTTCGAAACCAGGTCAAGCTGGGTTACGGGTACATAGAGCATATCCGTTCCGGCATAGCGAATCGCTATATAATCCTTTACTACGCCGCGGATATCCTGCTTCACTATGCCCTGGAAAATGCCTATTCCGTTGGTAACGTGAACAACGTAATCTCCGGGCGCTATATCCGAAAGACTTTTGAGCGGGTTTTCGGATTTCTTGAAATGCTTGCGCTTTTTGTTCTGGGTATTGAGTATTCCGTGGCTTATTACCGCGAATTTGCCGAGGGGGAATTCCGAGCCGGAGGAAAGGCTCCCTTCGAGCACGAAAACTGTTCCCGGGCGGAGCTTCGCGTCATCGGAAAAGCAGGCGTTTATATTGTTGTTGATTAGATCGGTAGTGAGAGAATGAGCGGCGCGCTCCGTACCGGCAAGAACGGCGACGGTATATCCTCTTTGGGTGTAATCGCGAAGGTCGTCAACAAGGGATTCAAGGTCGCCGCTCCAGAGAGAGAGAGTCGCCGCGCCGAAATCAGCGACGGTGCGTATATGAATTTCGTTGGCGCTTCTCATAAAGGCGTCTATGAGCACAGTGTTGCCCTCATCGAGCAGGGCACAATAATCGGTGAAGTCGAGGGAGAATTTATCCGAGCCGGGAAAGAGTATTCCCTCCTCGAAAAGTATGGAAATATCTTCGTTTCGCTGGGTTTCGAGGTTTTTGAGGTTTTCCTTTTGCTTTATGTATTCACAGACGCAGAAAACCGCCTCCGACATATAGTCGAAAAGCGTTGCCGGGTATTTGTAGACGAGGGGGAGGTATCTGTCAGGCGAAGCCACTTCCAGTCCGGAATCCAGCCTTTGGAGGTCGTTTTCGATATTTTTCTTCGCGGCAACGCCCTGTTTTCCCCGGAGGTTTTCGTATACTGATTTGAGCATCAGCGTGAGCGCCTTTTTGGAATCCGGCAGTACCTCTTTCGCCGGCGCGACAAAGGCTTCGTCGATCTCTTTTGTGCGGCGCTGGGTTTCGAGGTCGAAATATGCGACAGAATCTATTTCATCTCCCCAGAATTCCGCGCGAACGGGGCTTTGAAGCTGGGGAGAATAGAAATCGAGTATTCCGCCGCGGACGGAGAACTGGCAGGCTCCGTCAACCTGGGAACGGCGCTCATAACCCGCTCTTGAAAAGCGTTCGGCAAGCTCGGATATATCGGCGGTGTCCCCGCGTTTGAGCGAAAGGGTGTTGAATTTATACGTCCCCGGAGGAATGGTATACTGCAAAGCCGCTTCTGCCGATGCGACGACTATTTTTAAACTGCCGTCGAGAAGTCTTCCGAGCACGGAAAGGCGGCGCTGTTCGTATTCGGCGGAGGCGCTCTCAACTCCCCGGAACTGAAAGTCCTTTACGGGATATAGAGCGACGTTTTCACTTCCGGCGAGCACGGCAATATCCTCCGAAACTTTCGTTGCGGAGGCTTCATCGGGGGTTATTATGAGTATCTGTCTGCCGGTCTTTTTTGCGAGAGCATAACCGAGCATCGCCCTTTGCGCTCCGGAAAGTCCGGCGGAATATGCGGGCATCAAAAAGCTCTTGCCGATGGCGTCCGAAAGCTGGCGAAACTGCGGAGTGCTCTCAATCAGGTCAAATAACATATTTTACCTCTGTTTCAGTTAAACTTTCCCATTGCTTCCTCTGCTTTACCGTCCATTATAAGACCGAGGGCGGAGAAAGCGTTGTCGAAAATCGGAGAGAGGGTTTTCATTTCCTCATCGGAATATTTCGAGAGCACCCAGTCCGCGAGATCCCAGCCTTCGGGTTTACCGCCGACGCCTATCTTTATGCGGGGAAACTCGTTGCTTCCGGAGAGGTATATGATGCTCTTTATTCCGTTATGGCCGCCGTCGCTTCCCTTTTTGCGGATACGCATTTTGCCGACTTCGAGAGAGATATCATCAAAGATGATTATAACGCGGTCAATGGGGATCTTGTAAAATTCCATGGCGGCAACTATCGCTTCGCCGGAATTGTTCATATAGGTGCAGGGCTTCATGAAGAAAACCCGGTGGCCGGAAAGAGTTCCGAGGGCGGTATATGATTTGAATTTGAGCTTGTCTATTTTCACTCCGGATTTTTCGGCGGCGCGGTCAATGGCCATAAAGCCGGTATTGTGGCGGGTGCGCTCGTACTCCGTTCCGGGATTGCCGAGGCCTGCGACTATGTATTCCGGCGGCCCGGAAACTTCGTCCTTCTTTTTGATTTTATCGAAAAGACTCCAAATATCGTTCATAGCTTTTCCTTTCGGGTAAATATATTTATGCCTTTTTCCAAAGGATAATAGAAAGCGGAATTGATGGGATTTTTGTTTTGAGTGAGCTTTCTGCCTCCCTTTACACAAGGGAGC
>JAZLFU010000075.1:0-1328 GCA_045615915.1 Oscillospiraceae bacterium | reverse complement strand
CAAAACGGAGAACGCGTACTCGACGTTTGCGCAGCACCCGGTGGGAAAACTTTTTCGGTTGCGGAGCTTATGAACGGAACGGGTGAAATAGTTTCCTGCGATCTTCATCCGAAAAGAGTCGGACTGATTAAAGGCGGAGCGGAAAGACTCGGACTTGAAAACGTAAAACCTATGGTAAATGACGCAACGGTTTTAAATGAAAATCTCGGACTGTTTGACAGAGTCCTCTGCGATGTTCCGTGTTCTGGGCTCGGAGTTATTCGCCGCAAACCGGAAATACGGTTTAAAAAGCCGCAGGATATTGCGACGCTTCCCAAAATACAGTATAAAATCGCTTCCACTACGGCAAAATATCTTAAAAGCGGAGGCACTATGATATATTCCACCTGTACGCTTTCAAAAGAGGAAAACGAGAACGTTGTGAAAAGACTTATTGAGAAAGATGGGCTTGTTCATGAAAAGCTTCCAAGCGAGCTTCAGAAATATTCAAAGGACGGCTTTTCGGTAACACTGCTTCCCGGAGAAATCAATTCCGACGGTTTTTATTTTGCGAAATTGAGAAAGGAGTAAGTTCTTTGGAGGATCTTCGTTCTTTTACATATGAACGTCTTTGCGAAACCATAAAAGAACTCGGTCAGCCGGCTTTCAGAGCAAAGCAGATTTATTCGTGGCTCCATGAAAAGCGGGTTAGGGATTATTCTGAAATGACCAATATTCCTGCGGTTTTTCGTGATGAGCTTTCGGAAAAATATTCCCTTGCAAAAGTAAGAATAGAGCGCAGGCTCGTTTCAAAAATTGACGGTACAGTAAAATATCTTTTTGAACTTGAGGACGGAGAACACGTTGAAGGCGTGAGAATGTCATACAAGCGCGGCGGAAGTCTTTGCATTTCAACACAATGCGGATGCCGAATGGGCTGTACATTCTGCGCTTCAACGCTCACCGGACTTTGCAGAAATCTTACTCCCTCCGAAATGTTGAGCGAGGTTTATCTTGCGGCAAGCGATGCGGAAGAAAACGGGGAAAAGGTCGCTTCGATAGTCCTTATGGGAATAGGTGAGCCGCTCGATAATTTTGATAACGTAATGGATTTCCTTACGATAGTTACTTCGGAACAGGGCTTCAATATGGGTATGCGCCATATATCTCTTTCGACTTGCGGACTTGTGGATAAAATATACAAGCTTGCCGAAAAGAAGCTCCAGCTTACTCTTTCGGTATCCCTCCATGCGCCGAATGACGATATACGCCGGAGAACGATGCCGGTTGCAAGGCGTTTTTCAATAGATGAGCTTATAAAAGCCTGCCGTGATTATTTTGATATCACG
>JAZLFU010000074.1:0-1109 GCA_045615915.1 Oscillospiraceae bacterium | reverse complement strand
GAATATGGATACTCTTGTGGCGCTCGGCTCTTCGGCTTCATTTGTATGGAGTGTATACGCGCTTTTTATGATGACGGATGCTCAAATAAATCTCGGAACGGATGCGGCGGCTCAATGGATGAATGAATTCTATTTCGAGTCTGCCGCAATGGTGCTCACGCTTATAACTGTAGGGAAGATGCTTGAAGCACGAAGCAAAGGCAAAACAACAGATGCGCTTAAAACTCTTATGAAACTTGCGCCCAAAATAGCAACAGTAATTCGTAGCGGAAAAGAACAGATAATTCATGCTGAAGAACTGCAAAAGGGCGATATTTTTGTTGTACGGCCGGGAGAGAGCATACCGGTTGATGGCTTCATTATCGAAGGAGATACGGCGGTGGATGAATCGGCGCTTACAGGAGAGAGCATTCCTGTTGATAAGGCAAAAGGAGATACAGTTTCTGCCGCTACCGTAAATCAATATGGGTATATAAAATGCGAGGCAGCGAGAGTCGGCGAAGATACAACGCTTTCTCAAATTATAAAAATGATGAGTGATGCCGCGGCAACGAAAGCGCCTATTGCAAAAATAACGGATAAAGTTTCGGGCATCTTTGTGCCTACTGTAATAGGTATTGCTGTCCTTACTTTTGTAATTTGGAGTATAATCGGAAAGCCTGTTGACTTTGCGCTTGCGAGGGCAATTTCGGTTTTGGTGATAAGCTGTCCCTGTGCGCTCGGACTTGCAACTCCGGTGGCAATAATGGTTGGAAACGGAGTGGGAGCGAAGCAAGGCGTACTTTTTAAAACAGCAGCTTCTTTGGAAGAGACAGGAAAAGTTCGGATAGTCGCTTTGGATAAAACTGGCACCATTACAAAGGGAGAGCCGGAAGTAATTAAAATACTTGCGGCGGATGGAATAAGCGAAAATGAACTTTTGAGCACGGCACATGCAATTGAAGCGAAAAGCGAGCATCCTCTCGCAAGGGCAATTGTGAGAGAGGCGGAAAAAAGAAAACTTCCGCTTTTTGAAGTGGAGGACTTTAAAGCGATTTCTGGAAACGGTGTTTCCGCAATTCAAAACGGAGATACGGTATGCGGCGGTTCATTAAGTTTTATTGCGTCAA
>JAZLFU010000073.1:0-4692 GCA_045615915.1 Oscillospiraceae bacterium | reverse complement strand
TTGGCTGTTCGCCAACGCCAATACAATGATTTCCCCATGCGTCCCCTCAATTGGCGCTCCCCTAAACAGGTTCTATTTGCTTTCCCCAATGTGTAACACATCATTGACAAACCTACAAACAAAACTTTTTGGAACGACTTTCGACAAATTCCGTGTATTTTTTAGCTTTACCTTTTGCAGCAAAGAAACGTTTTCCAATGTAAAGAGTTTTTGAAAATTTCGGTGAAGAGTGACAGATGGTTTTGAAACCTTATGCAGAAAAGTGAAATATCGGCTGACGCCGATGTGAAATAATTTGCTTATGCAAATTGTGAAATATTGCTTTATTTCACTCTGCAATGTGAAATAAAATAAATCCACCCACGCGCCGCAGAGTATTTCACAAATC
This sequence comes from Oscillospiraceae bacterium, assembly GCA_045615915.1. Classification (GTDB taxonomy): domain Bacteria; phylum Bacillota; class Clostridia; order Oscillospirales; family Ruminococcaceae; genus UMGS1668. The sequence goes on along the minus strand of JAZLFU010000073.1, from coordinate 4,304 downwards.
CACAAAGTGGATTTATTTAGTTGAAAAAAGCAAGTCTTGCGGCTTGCTTTTTTCATGTGAAAGACTACCTACGTATTATCCCTTAAATGCGTGAAATCTCTCTATAATGCCCTTTAATGTTGGTGCAAGCTCCGGCTCTATCTTTGTCATTGCACCGGCAGAAAAAATAATACCGTTCCACTCTCGCTTAGTATATTCCTTTTCCGGTGACTCAATCACTTGCATAAGTGTTTTAGCCTCATCGCCATATCTGCCGTATTCTTTGTTTTCCGCCTTTAATCCAACAACTTCTTTGATTTTTTTTAAATCCTCCGCTGTAAAAATGTCTGCCACTTTGGGCATAGGCTTTGAAGTAAAAAGTCCCATTTTTCAAACACTCCATTCTAAAATTTTATTATGTAAATAACAAGTTGAACACACCGTGTAGAGGTTTTCCAGCACTTAGTCTGAGGACGAGAGTGTCGCAGTTGTCAGGCAAAGGGTTTCCGTTTTCATCTCTGTTGATCGGTATAGATTCCAACCTGAATTTATACATAAATATATATTAACACTAGGCATTGTATTTTTCAAGGTTTTCGGATGTTTTGTGGGTTGCAAATAAAATTCGAACGAGGTGTTTAATGAGGTGATAATTTGTTGCACTTGCATAACATTGCGCAGTTTTTTTACTCGAAATAGGTTCAAATCCCCCCGCGCAGTCGGTTGCCGACTTCTTTGCAGGGCAAAGAAACCCCAAAAGTACACCAGCCTTTTCGGGCTATTTTCGGCACCGGAAACAAAAAACGGGCTCCGGGACAGCCGGGCAGGCTATCTCGAAGCCCGTTTTGCCTGATTTTATGCGATTTTGACCGTATTTTGCCCCAAATGCAAGAAAAAACGCCTTTTGCCTTGGTAGACAAAAGACGGTTTTTTGTTGGTGGGTATATGCAAGCTGTTTCCGAACTGACAGACCGATATAGCGAGATTATTGCAGCGGCGACCATAAGAAGATAAGTAAAAGCGGCTTACCCGTTACAAGGTAAGCCGCTTTTCTGTTTGAGTATTTAGAACCAAATTGTAACAGCAAAGCCGCCATTAAAGAAATATGGTTCGTTTAATACTCCATTGGTGGAGGCGAGGGGAATCGAACCCCTGTCCGAAAGCCCATCCGTAGGAACTTCTCCGGGTGCAGACCTTCATTTACATTCCCGAGGAAAAACGCCGAAGGTCAGGCTTATTTCCAAGGTATTTCCCTTATACAAGCGGAGGTACGGGAACAGTTCCCTCCGTTCGTTCACCGCTGATCGACGCCCTTATTCAAGCCGCGGTAATCTTGAACAGGACGGCAGCCTGATCAGGCTACGAAATCTAACTGTCTGTTAGCGTTTATTGTTTTTGCTCGTTTTATAGAGGTCGGGCGCCTCTACCCGCTATTCAAACTTCAGGGCCCCCGTCGAAACCTTTACGCCCCCATATATATGAGAGGTTTCGGAAAAGGGAGGCGTTATTTCTGTCTCTCTTTAAGGCTCCTTTCAATATCTCTTTTTGCGTCGCGGTTTGCGATATCCTCGCGCTTGTCGTAGAGCTTTTTGCCGCGGCATACTCCGACTGCCAGCTTTACCCTTGAGCCTACAAAATACAGCTCAAGCGGAATAAGCGCAACGCCCTGTTTCTGAACAAGGCCGGAAAGCTTGAGTATCTCTCTTTTGTGCATCAGAAGGCGGCGAATACGGTTTGGATCGCGGTTGAATATGTTTCCCTTTTCATAGGGGCTTATGTGCATACCGTTTACCTTTATTTCGCCGTTTTGTATCTCGCACCAACTGTCTTTAAGATTGACCTCTCCGGCGCGTATGCTTTTTACTTCCGTTCCGAAAAGCTCTATTCCGGCCTCATAGGTCTCATCGACAAAATAGTCGTGATGCGCTTTTCTGTTTTGCGCAACGGTCTTTTTAGGCTTCTGTTCCAAATCTTCCGCCTCCTTTCAGAAAAATATTTTTGCCTCACATAAGGCTTCTTCCCTCTATCGCGCGGTAAAGTGTAACCTCATCGGCATATTCAAGGTTTCCGCCGACGGGGATTCCGTAGGCAAGACGCGTTACCTTTATTCCGAGAGGTTTCAGCAGTCTTGATATGTACATGGCGGTGGCTTCGCCTTCAACGGTGGGGTTGGTCGCCATGATTACCTCTTTTACGCTTCCGTCCTCAAGTCTCGCCAGAAGCTCCTTGATGAAAAGCGAATCCGGACCGACTCCGTCCATAGGGGATATAAGCCCGCCGAGCACGTGGTAAAGTCCGTTATATTCCTTTGTGCGCTCTATGGCGATGACGTCCTGGGAGTTCTCAACGACGCAAATGGTGGATCTGTCCCTTGTTTCATCGGAACACACGGCGCAGACAGGTCTGTCGGTTATGTTTTTGCAAATCTCGCAATAGCCTATCTTTTCCTTTGCTTCAAGAATGGAGCTCGCGAAGTCCTGCGCTTCGTCGTCGCTCATTTTGAGCACGTGGAAGGCAAGCCTTTGAGCACTCTTTTTGCCGACTCCGGGAAGACGCTCGAAATGTTCGGTCAGTTTAGTGAGCGGGAGTATGCTGTAATTCATATCTTACCTCAAAAAATATCAGAACATACCGGGCATACCGGGGATATTGATGTTCCCGGTAATTTTGTTCATTTCTTCGGAATTGGTTTTTTCAATGGTGGAAATAGCTTCGTTTACTCCGGCGCAGATGAGATCCTGGAGCATTTCAATATCGTCGGGATCGACTACTTCGGGTTTAAGCTCAATTCCGGTCATCTCTTTTTTGCCGTTCATATGAATGGTTATCATTCCGCCGCCGGCAGTAAAATCATATTCTCTTGCGTCGAGGTCCTCCTGGAGAGAGGTCATCTGCTCCTGCATTTTCTGTGCCTGTTTGAGCATACCCTGCATATTGGAAGGGCCGCCGCCGTATCCCTGTGGGAGATGTGCTTTCATAATGTTTTATCCTCCGTCAAATTATATTTCCGCGATGCCGGCTTCCTCCGCTCTTTTTTTGAGCTCGAGAAGAGGATCCGTTTCATCTGTTTTTACCGCTTTTTTATAAGGGCCTATGCCGTAACGCTTTCCGCAAACCTCGGCAATGGCGTTTTTAATGTGCTCCTTCGCGTCGTCGCTCTTTTGCATATACGGCGTAAAGGTGTCGTTTGGCGCGTCGATAAGTATTCTCACTCCGTCGCAGTATGCCGTGGAGCCGGTAAGCAGAGCGGAGAGTATGGGGCTGGTTTTCGCGAGCACGTTGAGAACGAGATCCCATTCACCGAAGCGCTTCGCAGTCTCCGTCTGTTTTTCCGGTGCCGGAGCAGGAGCCTGCGCCTTTATTTCGGAAGGGTTCGGGAAAAGCTCCTTTTTCGGCTCGGATACGGACTTTACAGGTTGTTCCCTCGGCACTTCGTATACGGGAGCGGAAACCTCCCTCGCTTTGAGAATTGTTATCTCTCTTTCGAGTTTTTCTATTCGTGCGATAAGAGCCTCCTGCGTTTGGGAAAGCTCCGGCGAACAGAGCTTCATCATTGCGAACTCAAATTCAAGGCGTTTCGAAGAACTTTTCGACATTTTCATAAGAGCGTCCTGCAAAACGGAAATTCCGTAGAATATATCGGTTTGGGTAACGGTTTTCGCCTGTTCTTCAAGGCGGTGAAGCTCGTTCGGCATTACGCCTAAAATCGCTTCGGCATTTTTCGTGCAGGAGATTATCATAAGGCTTCTGAAATGGCCTATAAGCTCATCGCAGAGCCTCGTTACATCCGCGGAGTTTTCATAGAGCGCGTCTATCTTTGCGAGGACCTCCGGGATATCCTTTTTTGCGATGGCGTCGGTAAGCTCAAATAGGTACTCGCGGCCGGCAAGTCCGGCACAGCGGCTTACTGTTTCCGCGGTTACGGTTTCGTCGGAGGAGCGGCATATATCAAGGAGCGAAAGCGCGTCGCGCATTCCGCCGTCCGCCAGCTTTCCGATAAGCAGAGCGCCGTCGTCATCAATGGAGATCTTCTCCTGCTTGCAGACGAATTTTACTCTTTCGGAGATGACTTCCGGAGGGATACGTCTGAAATCAAAGCGCATACATCTTGAAAGTATCGTTGCCGGAAGGCGGTGCACCTCCGTTGTGGCAAGGATAAAGACAACGTGTTCGGGCGGCTCCTCCATAATTTTGAGGAGAGCGTTTGCCGCCTCTTTTGTGAGCATATGCGCTTCGTCGATTATGTAAACGCGGAACTTCGCAAGAGCCGGAGTGAAATTCGCTTCGGAACGAAGGTCGCGTATATCGTCAATGTTTCTGTTGCT
>JAZLFU010000072.1:0-1287 GCA_045615915.1 Oscillospiraceae bacterium | reverse complement strand
TTTTCTGCGATTTTCGGCTGATTTTATAAAGTTTATCTGAAAACTTCTCAAAATTCCGCAGATTTTTCAAAAATTCATAATTCCCGAAAATTTTTCTGCGGTATTGAAAAACAATGCCGAATTGGAGTATAATAAGTTATTCCCTAAACATAGAATGATAATCGGCGGCAAAACGCCGCGCCGGTTTTACCCATAAACCTCTTGTTTTTTGAAAGGAGATGTTCGGATATGTGCGGAATAATCGGTTTTACCGGAACCCAGGAAGCCGCGCCCATACTCGTAGACGGGCTTAAAAAACTCGAATACCGCGGCTATGATTCCGCCGGTATCGCCGTAAACGGTGAAAACGGGCTTAATATGGTAAAGACCACAGGAAAAATAGATAACCTTTGTAAAAAGCTCGAAACCTCCCCCGTTTCCGGCCATTCCGGAATAGGCCATACAAGATGGGCTACTCACGGTGTTCCTAATGACACCAACGCCCACCCTCATATGAGCCGCGACGGTCGCTTCGCGGTTGTACATAACGGAATAATCGAAAACTTCTCCGAGCTTCGTGAGGAACTCGTAAAAAAAGGCTGTGATTTCATAAGCGATACCGATACCGAAGTAATAGTCCACCTTCTTTCGCTCTATTACACCGGCGATTTCAAAAAGGCGCTCATGAAAACCCTTTCAAGGCTCCAGGGCACCTACGCTCTCGGCGCGGTATGTTCCGACTGCCCGGAGAGCATATTCGTAACGAAGCTCTTCAACCCCATGATAATCGGCGTCGGCATAGGCGAAAACTTCTTTGCCTCCGACGTTACCGCCCTCGTTGCCCATACGAAAAACGTGATATACCTTGAAGACGGCGAGCTTGCCGAGCTTACTCCCGATTCCGTAAACGTATATGACGCCACCGGAAAGCTCATTGAAAAAAACACTTCAAGAGTTATGTGGGACGTTGAAGCGGCGGAAAAAGGCGGCTACGAGCACTTTATGCTCAAAGAGATAATGGAACAGCCAAGAGCCGTAAAATCCGCCATTGATCCCCGCATAAAAGACGACAAAGCCTTCATCGGCGAACTCAATCTCACCGATACCGAGCTTCGTTCCGTAAACAGGATCATCATAACCGCCTGCGGCTCGGCGTATTATGCGGGCTGCGTCGGAAAATACGCCATAGAAAAGCTGACGAGGATACCGGTTTCTGTGGAGCTTGCGAGCGAACTGCGTTACAGCGACGCGATAGTTGACGAACATACGCTTCTCGTTTCATTGAGCCAGTCAGGAGAAACTCTCGAC
>JAZLFU010000071.1:0-1979 GCA_045615915.1 Oscillospiraceae bacterium | reverse complement strand
AAGATGAAAACGAAGCCAAAAATTATTGCATCTCCTCTTTCAGCTTCCCGATAAGCAGAATGATAGATGCGCCGGGAGTTCTTGCCGAGGATATATGCGATGCAAGATATTCCGCGGATTTTCCGGAGATATCTCCCTCCGATGAGGACGATAAAATAATGGTAAAAACAAAGGTAGGAATATTCGCGAGGGTTTACAGAAAAAACGAAACGAAATTCGTAACGGATATGTTTTCAAGCGAATATGACTGCAGTTCCGAAAAGGGAGATATGAATTTGATTGGAGGCGTATTTCCGATAACCGTTACGGAAAACATATTCGAAAAAATGGAGCTTCCGGAAAACTTCGAAAAAATGATTGACGTCTGGGCAGAGATACCAAAGGCGCCGGCGCTTACGAATGAAGGCAAAATATCGTTTTCGGTAAAGCTTTGCGTGCTCGCGGAAAATTCGGAGGGAGAAGCCGAATATTATGAAAAGAGTATGGAAAGAGAGATCTTTTCTCCCGCCGGAGATAAAAAAGTCGCATTTTCAAGCCTTTGTTCGGGCGTTGTTTCGGAGGAATGCAATATGTCGAGAAACGGCATAGCGGAAATTTCCGCAAACGTGCTCATAGACGGAACGGTGTATACGGCGGTGGAAAAGAGAGCACTCACAGGGTGCTCATTAAATCCGGAGAAGCCGAATGAGAAAAATAAATCCGCCCTTGTGCTTTACTACGCGGAAAAGGGGGAAAATATCTGGGATATCGCGAAAAGCTATAAGGTATGCCCGAAGAAAATCATAGAGGAAAACAAGATCGAAGACGGAGTTATTCCGGGAAAAACCATGCTCGTAATACCGAATTGAGCGCGTACCGTTTGCGGAGCATTTTTCCAATGATAAATTCGTGAAAGAAAAAAATAGCGTTTTTTGACGGATTTTCCTTTTTTCCCAAATGCTCCGGAAAAAAATTAAAAAATTGAACAAAAAATATATTTCGTCAGCTTTGCAAAACAGTAAAGCTGACGTTTTTGATAAAACCGTTTTTTTGAATTTGTCGCATAGGGTTATGATTTGCTTACGGAAAACGCAACGGAGAGTACTTGCGTTGTTCCATCAGAAAAAAGCAATAATAAAACGGAGGAAGTTTTAAAATGAAAAAAGCTCTTGCTCTTGTGCTTGCCGTTCTTATGGTAGGCCTTATGGGAATAAGCGCATTTGCCGCAATTCCCGTGATTGACCTTACCGAGGAAATCAAAAGTACCGCAGGCACGTACATTAAAATCGCAAACGGCGACATCTTTACTGCCTCAACATCAACCGGAGACAACACGGCAACATATTATACAAACGGTATCGGCGGCGTTGTATATTTCGCAATGATAGTAAGTCCGGGTACTTACAAAAATATAAAAGTCGATACTACCGGTATCGTTTCGGCAAAGGTTCTTGAATACGATCCGTCGGTATATTCCGCAGATGACGAGGTTTGGAAACCCATTGACGAAAACATTACTTTCAGCATTTATAACAGTAAAGTCGGTATCAACGTATTTTACGATAAGGTAACTACCGTAGTAAACGAAGGTACCTGGAACGGCAGTTCTTTCAGCGTAACAAAAGAGGGTAAGCCCGTTGTAACTTACGTAAAAGCCGGAAGCGCTTCGGAAAAAATTTCTTATAATGAAGATAAAACTGAACAGACCGTTGTTACCGTTGAAACCGTAACCGAAACTTCCGACTATATGGAAGTAAAAGAAGCGGCAAAAACTCTTAACAGAGAGGAAAAAACCACAAAATACGAGGCAGCCTGCAACCAGGACGTTCATATAGTAAAGGTTACTATTGATAATAATTTCGGCGTTGATTACGCCATAGGTTCCTTCCAAATCAAAGCCGTAGGCGTTTCCGATGGAAAAACCTATGCCGGAGTTAAAAACAACGTGGTTGCCGACGTTGCGGTAGCTTCAAAAGATACCGTTGAATATTACGCGGATT
>JAZLFU010000070.1:0-6683 GCA_045615915.1 Oscillospiraceae bacterium | reverse complement strand
AAAGGACTTGCGTTCCTTTTAAGATATGAAAATATAGCCTGGTATGAGGATGGGAAGGTAAGGATACTTGACCGCAGATGCTATCCCAATCCGGTAAAATTCGTTACATGTAATTCTACCGAAGAAGTAGTCAAGGCGATAAAGGATATGGTAACTCAGAGCGCGGGGCCGTATCTCGCCGCGGGAATGGGTATGGCGCTTGCCGCTTACGAGGCAAGAAAATTTGCTCCGGAGGCGCAGATGGATTATCTTAAAAAGGCTTCTGAAATGATAGCGAATGTCCGCCCGACTACTGCTAAAAGAATGAAACATATAACCGAAGGCTGCCTCAAGGTTGCAGATATGGCTCTTGAAGCCGGGGCGAAAGACGCTGTTGAGGCAATTTTCAGATACTCAATAGCCATTACCGATGCAAGATACGAAAAAATAGCAAAGGTCGCTAAAAATCTTGTTGATCAGTTTCCGGATGAAGGCACCGTTATGACACAATGCTTTGCCGAAACCGTTCTCGGTTTTATGTGCAAGGAATGTAAGGAACGCGGCAAGAAAATAAAATTCGTATGCCCGGAAACAAGGCCGTATTTCCAGGGCTCGCGCCTTACGGCAAGCGTTATTCACGATATGGGATTTGACGTTACCGTAATAACCGATAATATGCCCGCCTGGACTATGCACGAGAAAAAGGTTGACGTTTTCACCTGCGCGGCGGATGCCATAACGATGGACGGTTATGTAGTAAACAAAGTCGGAACCTTCCAGATAGCTCTTGCGGCAAAATACTGGGGAATACCGGTTTACGTAACCGGAGCGCCGGATAAATGCCACGAAAAGGCGGAGGACGTAAAGATAGAGGAAAGAGATCCCGGACAGGTTCTCGAAGCTTTTGGGAATCCCACCACCGGCGAAGGGATAAAAGGTTTTTATCCCGCCTTCGATAAAACGCCGCCGGAGCTTATTACCGGTATAGTAACGTATAAAGGCGTGTTTTCTCCCTATAAGCTTTGGGATTATTATTCCGGCGCCGATGATAAATATGAAATAATTGTATGAGATTGTATGTTCGGATCAAAGCGAAAAGGTATAAAGAAAAAAACGAATTTGTGAGAAAAGAAAAATAAGATATTTTTTTAAGGAACAATTTGCTTTTAAAAAGCGGATTGTTCCTTTGTTTTTCAGTTGTTCCAAAATTTACTTGTATATTTCGAAACGAAAACAATGTTATATTGTTTTTAATGAAGCGCCGTACTCTCTCCCGTAAAAAGGAGGCGCTTTGTGTTATATAAGGAGGAAACAACTGATGAAAAGACCGAAAAAATTATTTGCTTTCGTTCTAGCTTTCGCAATGGTTATGAGCTTCGGAATAACCGCTTTTGCCGATGGTATAGTCGGAAAAGCAAAGGGCGCTGAGCTCAAAATCAAAATCGAGGGCGAAGGCAAAGGCTCCGTAACCGTTTCATACGGAGACGGAGAAACGTTTACGGTAACAGATGAGAGCGACAAAAAAGAGGGCAAAATAACTTTTGACAAAGAGACCGAAGTAACTTTGAGCGTAACTCCCGGAGAAGGCTGTTATGTAAGCAGATCTGAAGGCTTTACGAAAGACGGAGGCGTTTTGACTGCCGGTGTGAAAAATGAGGAAATAAAAATAAGCTTTTCTGAAATTTCAAAAGCCAAAAGAACGGAAACGCTTTCCGCGGAAACAGCAGGCAAATGCGTCGGGAACGGGCTTACCCTTACCGTTACGCTAAATGAACGTGGAAAAGGCTGGGCAATATCGAAAGTCGAAGTATTTGAAAAAACTTCGGAAAATGACGTAAAAATCGGAGATGCAGAAATAAAAGACGGTGTTGCGGTTCTTGAAACGGCGGGAAAAGAGGAGGCAGGGAAAGCCTCTTATTATGCGGTTTTGACCTATTGGCATCAAAATCAGCCGGAGGAACATAAGCACTATGAATACGTGCTCACAAAAGACGCGGCAGCAGAATGGATCGAGCACGATTGGGACGAAGGAAAGCTTAATGAGGCCGGTGATAAAATAGTATACAGCTGTAAAGAGGAAGGCTGTGAGGCAACCTATGAAGAAGAGTATACTGCGCCGACACCCACTCCCACACCTACGCCCACTCCGTCTCCGAAGCCGATTCCCGATAACGACAATTCAAAAGACAGAGATTCGACAGCGATCGTGATAGGCGAGAAGAATGGTGATAAAACCGAAAAACCGGAGAAAAACCCGACTACCGGAGCGCCTGTTATGAATATCGGAGCTGTTGCCGTGATAACCGCCGCTTTGGCTTTTGCCGCAATCGGCAAAAAACGCGGCTGAATAACAAAATGAGCGAGGCTTTTTAAGCTTCGCTCATTTGCTTATTTATATTTTTCTTTACAGCCCGGAGCAAAAGATATATAATTAAATCACCAATTCAAAAGGGAGAAAAGATATGCCGGAACTTTCCAACATAAACATAGTAAAAGAAATACTTTTGCGCCATGGATTCAAATTTTCAAAGAGCCTCGGGCAGAATTTTATAGTAAATCCGGAGCTTTGCCCGAATATTGCTGATGAAAGCGGAGCAGGAAAAGGTATCTGCGCTCTTGAAATCGGTCCGGGGGTGGGCGTGCTCACAAAAGAGCTTGCTTTAAGGGCGGAAAAGGTGCTTACGATAGAGATAGACGAGGCGCTTCTCCCGGTGCTCGAAGAGACTCTCGCGGAATTCGATAATATCGAAGTGCTCAACGCCGACGTTATGAAACTTGATTTGAAATCGGTGATAAAAGAGCGTTTCGGAGATATGCCCTTTATCGTCTGCGCGAATCTTCCGTATTATATCACTTCTCCGATACTTATGAAGCTGCTTGAAGAGGATATAGGAGCAAAGAGCATAACGGTAATGGTGCAGAAAGAGGCGGCACAAAGGATAACCGCTCTTCCGGGAACGAGGGACTGCGGAGCGATAACCGCGGCAATTCATTATTACAGCGTACCCGAAAAGCTCTTTGACGTTTCAAAAGGGAATTTCATTCCGGCGCCGAAGGTGGATTCTTCGGTAATAAGGCTTACTTTGAGGAACAAACCCGCGGTCGATACGGAAAACGAAGCGTTTTTCTTTAAAGTCATAAAAGCGGCGTTCTGTCAGAGAAGAAAAACCCTTACTAATTCTCTGTCCTCCGGTCTGGGACTTAAAAAAGAGGAAATACCGCCCGTTCTTTCCGCCTGCGGACTGAAAGAAACAGCAAGGGCGGAGGAGCTTTCCCTCGAAGATTTTTCAAAGCTTGCGAAGTGCCTTGCCGAGAAATAGCAATTTTGGACTTATTGCCGTCTTGATAAAAAAGCATACAGGTTATATAATTGTTTCATAAATTTATTGGAGGGACAGTTATGAAAAAGATAATTTCTTTAATTCTTGTTGTGGCTTTGATTTTCAGTTTTTCCGCCTGCGGAAAGGCAAAGACCGCCGAGGTAAAAATAAGCGACCTTGAAGGCAAAGTTGTTTACGATTTTGAAGTCGAGCCGAAAAAAGGTGTTACCGCCGGAGAACTAATCGAAAAATATTTCAGCGAAAACGGTATTCCGTATGAAAAATACGATGAAAATATGATCCAGAGTATAGGTGATCTTGAGCAGGAAACCGAAAATTGGAGCGTATATTTCGAAATTGATATCAACGGAGAATTCGCGACAAAAGGTCTTTGGAGTTTCGAACTTGGTTCCGGAGACGTTCTTGAAATAAAGCTTGTCGAAGCAAACTGGTAATAATGAAAAAATCCCTGCTTTTCATTTCGGAAAAGCGGGGATGATTTTTTAATAAGGATATTTGCTTTCGTTTTCATTTGCCCAGTCGCGGAAGCGCTTTTGAAGCCATTCGTTTGCACTCGCAAGTCCTTCCTCGCTCAAAGGGAAGGTTTCGCTCACAACGTCATCGGCACATTCGAAACACATTACCGTATAGGTTGAGACCAAAAGCGTCTGTTCCTCCGTATTCGGGCAGTATCTCCAACGGAAATCCCTTCTGCTGTCGGTATAGATATTATTAAAGCGAAGCATATCCCAGCTTGGGCGGTCAAGTTCAAGAGGGCGTTGCCATTCATGTTTCCAGGGACGGTTAAACGGGCTTATGGGTTTGGAAGGATCATATGCCATTTGAAGCACCTCCGTTTCATACTTCAATTATAGCATAAATTTATTCATATTCCAAATATAATCATTTACTAAAACGAAAAAATATGTTAAAATAAATCAAATCGGAAAGGAGGCGCAGTTTATTGTTTCCCGAACATATTTTGACCACTAAACAGACGTATGCGAAGCTTTATCCCGATAAATTTTCTTTTTCCAAATTCGGCGTTACCCATTTTACTATACTCGGAATTATAGCAGTGATAATGGCGGCAAACGTGCGCTTTTATAAGAAACAGCGCAGCAGGGGAAGAAGAAAAATTCTTCAAATGATAAGCCTTGCGCTTTTGATAACCGAGATATTGAGAATGTCTGCGGCGCTTTTTACCGGGCAATGGTGCTGGGATTTCCTTCCTTTTGACCTTTGCGGAATAAATATTTTCGTATGTATCTGGCACGCCTATACGAAGAACAGAATTGCGGCGGAAATACTCTATTCGCTCTGTTTTCCCGGTGCTTTGGTAGCGCTTTTGATGCCGAACTGGAATCGCGTTCCGCTATACAATTTCTTCGGAGTACATTCCTGGTTCTGCCATATACTTTTAGTGCTTTATCCCATACTTATGCTGGTAGGAGGTTATAAGCCGAACATAAAATATCTTCCGAAAGTATTGCTTGTAACTTTGGCGGAAGCTATTCCGATATTCTTCATAAATAAGTCGCTCAATACAAACTTTTTCTTCCTGAACGGAACGGATGGAAACCCGCTTTTGGAGCTTGGAGAGAAAATGTTCGGAAGCGACCTGTATTTCCTTATAATGCTTTTGCTCGTTCCGATAGTCTGGGGACTTTTGTACGCACCCTGGGTTATCAGAAAAAAGAGAAAAAGAGCTCTTGTAAAGCTGAAAACATAATAAAAAGAGCGGGATTTCCGCTCTTTTTTGTAGTTTTTACATTTTCTTAACTACTTTAAAGCAAAATTGTTGTAAAATAGGATACAGCTTTAAAGAGCGGAGGTGCAGGCGCTTTGTTCGGATACGTGAAGCCATACAGACCGGAGCTGAAAGTAAGAGAGCTCGAAGAATACGAAGCCGTGTATTGCGGACTTTGTAAAGAGCTCGGAAGTGTTTTCGGTATCTTCGCAAGACTTACGTTAAGCTATGATTTCGCTTTTATGGCGGCGTTTCTCACTTCGATAAACAGGAATGCCTGTCCGGAAACGGAAAAATGTTCGTGTATTGCCCATCCGATAAAAAAGCCGTGTTTTTGCAAATCGAACGAAGCGATAAATATTTCCGCTTTGGCGGCGATGATACTTGTTTATTATAAACTGAAAGACGATATAAAGGATAAAGGATTTTTCAAAAAGGTATCGGCATTTACGCTTCTTCCTTTTGCGAAAGCCGCAAGAAAAAAGGCGCTCGCTTCCTCGGAAAAGGCGGTGCTTATAGACGAAGCCGCTGCGGATATGATAAAAAAGCAGTCTGAAACGGAAGCGGAAAACTGTCCGATTTCCGATAAGGCCGCGGAGCCCACCGCAAAATTTCTCGAAGAAACTCTAGCGATTTCGGGAAAAGAGTTTGCCGATGAAAGAATATTGCGGCGCTTCGGATATCTTTTGGGAAGATATATCTATCTTTGCGACGCTCTTGACGATATCGAAGATGACAGAACAAAGGGTAATTACAATCCCTTTATTCTCGGAGGCGGGAACGAAATACAGAACGCAAAGTCCGCGCTTTTTTTAACGACTGCGGAAATAGGGAACGATTTATCACTCTTTGAACTTTATAATTACAAAGGAATGATTGAAAATACCGTATATATCGGTTTAAAAGCCGAAGCGGAAAGAATAATAAGAAAGAGAGGAGGCAAGCCCGATGGAGAAAAATCCGTATGAGGTCCTCGGTGTACCGGAAACGGCAACGGATGAGGAAATAAAAAAAGCATACCGTGAGCTTGTACGGAAGTATCATCCGGATAAATATTACGATAATCCTCTCGCTGACGTTGCTGCGGAAAAGATGAAAGAAATAAACGCCGCCTATGATGAAATTACTAAAATCCGCAGGGAGGGCGGAGGCTCATCCTACGGAAACGGTTACGGGTATAATCAAAGTGGTTACAACGGCCATTTCGGAGACGTTCGCCGCCTTATTATGCAGAACAGGATTGCGGAGGCCGAGGAGCTTCTTGACGGTGTTCCGGAGTATAGCCGCGATGCCGAATGGTATTTCCTCAAAGGAAGCATTTATTATAAACGCGGATGGTTAAGCGAAGCGGCAAGGTGCTTCGAGCGGGCTTACCAAGCGGAGCCGAATAATCCGGAATACGCGAACGCCTACCGCCAATGCTCATATCAAAGGCAGTACGGATATTCGCGCAATCAGCCGAACATAAGCTATTTCGGCTGTGATATGTGCGATTGCTGTACAAGTCTTATGTGTCTCGACTGTCTCTGCCGCTCGTGCTGATATAAAATTTCCGGAAAGGAGGGAAACGCGGAATTGAAAAAAAGTGAACAGGTGGCTCTTTGCGGAATGGTTGCCGCGCTTTGTACCCTTCT
>JAZLFU010000069.1:0-5493 GCA_045615915.1 Oscillospiraceae bacterium | reverse complement strand
AGCAGCCCGTTCCCTCGGTATGAACCAGAGCCAGACCATGATGAGAGTAATTATGCCCCAGGCGATAAAAAACATTCTTCCCGCAATAGGCAACGAATTTGTTTCCGTTATCAAGGAAACTTCAATGGCGTCCACTTTCTTCGTCGGCGACCTTATGACCTCGTACCTCAAAGTAAAAGGCGCTACATACCTTGCGTTTGAATGTCTCATAATCGTTGCGGTAATATACTTTGTACTTACGTTCTCCCTCAGCAAGCTTATCGGTATCTATGAAAGGAGACTTAATAAGGCATGATCAAAACAGTTGATTTATATAAAAGCTTTGGCGACCTCCAGGTACTTAAAGGAATAAATGAACACGTTGCCCCAAAAGAAGTTGTTTCCATTATCGGGCCTTCCGGCGGCGGTAAATCCACTTTTCTCCGCTGCCTCAATATGCTCGAAACTCCGGACAGCGGTGAGATATGGTTCAACGGTGTTGATATTCTCAAAAACAAAGTCGATATTGATATCCACCGTCAGAAAATGGGAATGGTATTCCAGCATTTCAACGTATTTCCTCACCTTTCCGTTAAAGAGAACATTACGCTTGCTCCGACTCTTGTAAAGAAAATGTCGAAGAATGAGGCTGACGAAAGAGCAATGGAGCTTCTTAACCGCGTAGGACTTGCCGATAAAGCATTGGAAAACGCAAACAGCCTTTCCGGCGGACAGAAACAGCGTCTTGCAATAGTACGCGCTCTCGCGATGGAGCCGGACGTTATGCTTTTTGACGAGCCTACCTCCGCGCTCGATCCGGAAATGGTCGGCGAAGTTCTCGACGTCATAAAAGAACTTGTAAAAGGCGGTATGACCACCGTTATAGTAACTCACGAAATGGGCTTCGCGAAGGAAGTCAGCGACAGAGTAGTTTTCTTCGACGGCGGAGTTATTGCCGAAGAAGGAACTCCCGACGATATATTCAATCATCCGCAAAACCCGCGTACAAAAGACTTTTTAAGCAAGGTGCTTTACTGATATGGATAAAAAAGAGCTTTATAAATATATAGACGAAAACGAAGGCATTTTTGAAGACCTCGCGGATAAGATCTGGGATTGCGCCGAGCTTTCTTTGAAGGAATACAAATCTGCCGAAACATATAAAGGGCTTCTTGCAAAGCTCGGATTTAAAGTAGAAAGCGGTATTGCCGGAGTTGAAACTGCATTCAGCGGAACCTACGGAAGCGGTAAGCCAGTAATCGGTATCCTCGGAGAATTCGACGCGCTTTCCGGCCTGTCTCAAAAGGCTTTCGCAACGGAAAAATGTGAGCTTGTTCCCGGCGGCTGCGGACATGGCTGCGGGCACAATCTTCTCGGAGCAGGATCCCTTTTCGCCGCCTATGCTATAAAGAAATACCTCGAAGAAAAAGGCGAAGGCTCCGGAACGGTTATTTTCTATGGCTGCCCCGGTGAGGAAGGCGGCGCCGGAAAAGCGTTTATGGCGCAAAAAGGCGTATTTTACGGACTTGACGCGGCTCTCACCTGGCATCCGGACGACTCCAACCAGGTAACTACCGGTTCATACGTTGCATCAATACAGGTCGAGTACCGTTTTGAGGGCGTTGCGGCTCACGCGGCAGGTTGTCCCCATCTCGGAAGAAGCGCTCTCGATGCCGTTGAGCTTATGAACGTCGGCGTACAGTTTCTCCGCGAACATATACCATCTACCGACTGTCTGCACTACGCAATAACCGATGCCGGCGGAGTTTCTCCGAACGTAGTTCAACCCGTTTCCCAGGTGCTCTATATGATGCGTTCCAATAGTGTTAAAAACGCGAAGGCTCTTGTCGCAAGGGTTGAAGATATTGCGAAAGGCGCGGCGCTTATGACCGGAACTACCGTAAGAAGACGTTTTATTGACGGAACTGCCGACGTTGTTACGAACTCCGTTCTTGAAAAAGCGCTCTATAAAAATTTCAGTGAAACCGAGCTTCCCACTTATACGGAAGATGAAATCGCCTTTGCGAAAGCGCTTTATGATACATATGAAAAAGACGGTCTTCCGGGACTTGCCTGCCATTTTGATCCGGAAATCGCGGATTACGTCAGCGAAAAAACCGACGGCGGTAAACTTCCGCAGAACGATTTCCTTATGCCGTATTTCCACAGCGATATCGTTATACCCGGCTCCACCGACGTTGGCGACGTCAGCTGGCAGACGCCCACTGCGCAGATAAATACCGCCACCTTCCCGAGCGGAGTTCCGGGTCATAGCTGGCAGATAGTCAGTTCCGGCAAATCCACCGCCGCGAAGAAGGGCATGAAACTCGCCGCAAAGGTGATCGCCGCGACCGCCGTTGATCTCTTTGAGGACGATGAGCTTCTTAAAGAGGCTCGCGCCGAATTTGAAAAGAAAACAAAAGACGGCTACGTTTGCCCCATTGAGGACGGCGCGAAACCCGCCATCGCAGGAGAAAAATTCTGATTTATCATCAATAAGAGGTATTCGCTTCGACGTTTACCTCTTGTTTTTTATTCTATTGACAAAAACGGAATTTGCTATTACAATTTCATATATAGAATTTGAGCACGGATATTTTCGTGCTCAAAATATTTCCGGAGGTTGTAATTTTGGAAAAATTGCTTATAAGCGCCTGCCTTTTGGGAGTTCGGTGCCGCTATGACGGAGAGAGCAAACCCATTCCCGAAATAGACGCCCTTATGAAAAAATATGATTTCATCCCGGTCTGCCCCGAACAATTCAGCGGGCTTCCCACTCCGAGGGCTCCTTCCGAAATCCTCGGAGAAAAGGTCCTCACAAAAGACGGTAAAGACGTTACGGAGGAATACAAACGCGGTGCGGAGGAAACGCTCCGGCTCGGCAAAATGTTCGGCGCGAAAAAGGCTCTGCTTAAAGCAAAAAGTCCGTCCTGCGGAAGCGGAACGATTTACGACGGAAGCTTTTCCGGCAAGCTCAAAGACGGCTACGGAATAACCGCGAAGCTCCTTTCGGAAAACGGATTTGAGATATATGACGAAACAAAGGTCGGTGAACTTTTATGAACGTTTGCGAATACGTCTGTGAAAAGCTGTTTGAAATGCAAGACCTCGGTTACCGGGATTTTCAAAGCCGCCTTATGCCGAACATAGATATAGAAAATATTATCGGTGTAAGAACTCCAAATCTTCGCAAATTCGCAAAGGAATTTGCAAAAACTCCCGAAGCATTGGAATTCATAAAACTGCTTCCCCACCGCTACTATGAGGAAAACAACCTCCACGGCTTTATCATAGAAACAATAAAAGATTATGAGCTTTGCGTTTCTTCGGTGGACGAATTTTTGCCCTACGTTGATAACTGGGCAACCTGCGACCTTATGTCCCCGAAGGTCTTCGCAAAGAACAAGGAAAAACTCTTTGTAAAAATAAAGGAATGGCTCTCCTCCGAAAAAACTTATACAGTACGCTTCGGAACGGAAATGCTTATGAGCCATTTTCTCGACGGCGACTTTACGCCCGAATGTCTTAAAATGGCGGCAAAGGTACGCTCGGAGGAATACTATGTCAATATGATGACCGCCTGGTTTTTCGCAACAGCGCTCGCAAAACAGTATAACGATACCCTGCCCTATATCACTGAAAAGCGTCTTCCCGTCTGGGTGCATAATAAAACAATTCAAAAGGCCATTGAAAGCTACCGCATAACCGATGAACAAAAGGAACTTTTGAAACAACTTAAAATAAAAGAAAAATAATTTTTCGAGGAGCGCTTCGCTCCTCTTTTTTATATTGACATTTCAAAGCGCAGGTGGTAATATAAGTTTGCAAAACATATGAACAGTTGTTCATTTGTTCAATCGTTCATTTTAGGAGGAACGCGAAATGGCTGATATACATCCCGAACATCAACATATAATAGAACAGACAAAAGCGAATATGCCCTCCGACGAGGTACTTGCAAAAACCGCCGAGGTGTTCCGCATTTTCGGAGATACCACGAGAATAAGAATTCTGGCGGCGCTTTCCGAGGGAGAAATGTGCGTTTGCTGTCTTTGCGACCTGCTCGGAATGAGTCAATCCGCAATATCCCATCAGCTTTCCATACTAAAAGCGGCTCGTCTTATCAAAAACCGCCGGGAAGGAAAACAGATATATTATTCGCTTGACGATGCCCATATCGGAGCAATACTCTATACCGGCATATCCCACGTTGAGGAGGGCTGACCGTTGGAAGAAAAAGAAAACATCAAACTTGACCTTATTATAGTCGGGATTTGCGCCCTCGCTTTCGGAATAAGCTTCATACCCGCTTTGGAGCCTTTTGCCCTTTGGATATGTCTTGCCGCGGCGGTAGTTTCCGCAAGAGAAACGCTTAAAGAAGGAATTGAAGGACTTTTGAAATTCCGCTTTGACGAGGCGGCTCTAATGTCGATAGCGGTTGCGGCGGCGTTCCTTATCGGAGAATTCCGGGAAGGTACAATGGTTGCTCTGCTCTTTTCTCTCGGAGAGGAGCTTGAAGACCTCGCCGTTGACCGCTCGAAAGAAAACATTACCGCCCTTGCCGATATCCGCCCGGATAAAGCCAACGTTATAAACGGCGACGAAGTGGAAACACTTCCTGCAAAGGATATAGAAATCAAAACAAAAATACTTGTTAAGGTCGGCGAAAGAGTTCCGCTTGACTGCAAAGTCATTTCGGAAAGTGCCATTGCCGATGCTTCCGCCCTTACCGGAGAGAGCATTCCAGTTACGGTAAAGAAAGGTGAAATCCTGAAAGCCGGCTGTGTGATACTTGCAAGCCCGGCAATTTGTGAAACCGTAAGCGAATACGGAGATTCCGCCGCCGCAAGAATTATCGACATGGTGGAAAACGCCGCCGAAAAGAAAGGCAAAACCGAAAAATTCATAACAAAATTTTCCGCTGTATATACTCCTGTTGTAATTGCCCTTGCCGGAGCGGTATTTTTCGGCACCTGGCTTATCGGGAAACTCGAACTTGCCGAAAGTGCCCACAGAGCGCTTGTATTTCTCGTTTCAAGCTGTCCCTGTGCCCTTGTTATCTCGGTACCTCTCGCGTATTTTTCCGGAATAGGCTCCGCTTCAAGGGCCGGAATAATCATAAAAGGCTCGGAATACTGCGAGCGGCTTGCCGGAGTTAAAAACGCAGTCTTCGATAAAACCGGAACTCTCACCTCTGGAAAGCTCCGGGTTGCAAAGACTGAAACTTTCGGTGATATTTCCGAAGATGTAGTTATAAAGTACGCCGCAACCGCCGAGGCGCTTTCCGACCACCCTATCGCAAAATGCATCTCCGAAGAAGCCGAAAAGCGCGGAATACTTGAAACCGCCGCGGACAAAATAAACGAGATTGCCGGAGAGGGAATGACCGTTCTCATAGGCGAAAAGAATATCGCCTGCGGAAGCAGAAAGCTTTTTGAAAGGCTTGATATCGCTCTTCCCGAAGGCGAGGAGGCAAACGTAAACGTTGCCGTTGACGGAACCCTCATCGGAAGG
>JAZLFU010000068.1:0-5306 GCA_045615915.1 Oscillospiraceae bacterium | reverse complement strand
AGTAGCCGATTATACTCCGGAAACGAAATCCGATCAGAAGATCAAAAAATCCGATGGAGAAATGGTGCTCAATTTGGAGCGCACAAAGGATATCCTTGCTTTTTTGGGTGAGCACAAGAAAAAGGGTCAGATCCTTGTGGGATTTTCGATGGAAACCGAAAACCTTTTGGAAAACAGCCGGGAAAAGCTTACCAAGAAAAATGCGGATATGATAGTTGCAAATTCCATATCGTCAGAAGGAACGGGTTTCGGTGTTAATACCAATGCCGCGGTGCTCATTACAAAAGATGATGAAACAAAAACGGATATCATACCGAAAGAGGAGCTTGCAAAGATCATATTGAAAAAAGCGGCGGAAATGTGAAACCACAACAATAAAATTTGTAAAGGTACGTTATGAAACCGGATATTATTGCGATGCTGACGTCAAAAGATGACAAAAGTGCCTGTGCATACGCTGAAAAAATCATTTCCGAAAGTCGGGGAACCGATGAATGGTATAGCTGTTTTGATGATTTTGCGTCTTTGCTGAATAATCCCAAATCATTAGTAAGAAACAGAGCGTTAAATATTCTTGCGGCGAATGCCAAATGGGATGATGAAAATCGGTTTGATTCCATTTTAAAGGATTATCTTTCCCATATCACCGATGAAAAGCCCGTTACTGCAAGACAATGTATCAAGGCGCTTGCAGAGGTCGGGCAGGCAAAGCCACAGTTTATTCCTAAAATACTGTCGGTATTGCAGAGTGCCGATCTGTCAAAGTATAAGGACAGCATGCGACCGCTTATCGAAAAAGATATTTCGGAAACGGTAAATGTGCTGAAAGATCCCGGTTTATAAAACAAATAAAAACCCACCGGAGAGAAATTAGTTTCCGGCGGGTTTTATTATGCAAAAAAGGCGGCAGTTCATTTGAACCGCCGCTTTTGTTATATCTGTTATTTGCAGACTTTGTTATCGACTTCTTCATGAAGATTTGCAATGAATTCTTCAAGAGGAATAACTCCGATGGTCTTGCCTTCTTTTCTGGAACGAACGGAAACGGTACCTTCTGCCACTTCGTTAGCGCCAACTACGAGCATATAAGGTATCTTTTCAAGCTGGCCGTCGCGGACTTTGATTTTGAAGTTTTCGTCCCTTACGTCTGCGGTAGCGCGGAAGCCTGCACGGAAGAGTTTTTTCTTAACTTCCTCTGCGTATTCGTTCTGGTCGGCATTGATAGGAAGAACGCGAACCTGTTCGGGAGCGAGCCATGCAGGCATAGCTCCGGCATATTTTTCGATGAGCATTGCAATAGTACGCTCATAGCAGCCGAGGCTGGTACGATGGATGATATAAGGATATACCTGCTGGTTATTCTGATCGGTATAGGTCATGCCGAAGCGTTTTGCGAGCATCATATCGATTTGTATTGTTACGAGGGTATCCTCTTTGCCGAATACGTTTTTGCCCTGTACATCAAGCTTCGGGCCGTAGAATGCGGCTTCACCTGCTGCTTCGGTATAAGGAACCTGAAGGTCGTCGAGGATCTTTCTCATGGTGTTTTCAGCCTCTTCCCACATTTCGGGAGTGCCTTCGTATTTATCTTTATCATTGGGATCCCATTTGGAGAAGCGGAAAGAGAGGTCCTCATAAAGACCAACGTCGGTCATTACCTCTTTGCAGAGCTTGAGGCAGTTCGCGAATTCTTCTTCGAGCTGATCCGGGCGAAGGATGAGGTGTCCTTCGGTTATGGTGAACTGACGGACACGGATAAGTCCGTGCATTTCGCCGGAAGCCTCGTTACGGAAAAGAGTGGAGGTTTCGCCGTAGCGGATAGGAAGATCGCGGTAGGAATGTTTATCATTGAGGTAAACCTGATACTGGAACGGGCAGGTCATAGGACGGAGGGCGAATACCTCTTTATCCTTTTCCTCATCACCGAGAACGAACATATTCTCTTTATAGTGGCCCCAGTGTCCGGATACTTTATAAAGATCGGATTTTGCCATAAGAGGAGTTCTTGTCATAACGTAACCGTATTCATATTCCTCTTTATCCTGGATATAACGGTTAAGTATCTGGAAGAGCTTCGCGCCTTTGGGCATAAGGCAGGGAAGTCCCTGACCGATATAATCGCTGTTGCAGAAATATTTGAGCTGACGGCCGAGTACGTTGTGGTCGCGGCGTTTCGCGTCTTCAACGGCTTCGAGATATGCGTCAAGGTCGGCTTTCTTGGTATAGGAGATACCGTAGATACGGGAAAGCATTTTGTTCTTTTCGTTACCTCTCCAATATGCGCCGGTGGTGGAAGTGAGCTTTACGGCTTTTATCGGAGAAATGTTCATAAGGTGCGGACCGGCGCAAAGCTCGGTAAAGTCGCCCTGTTTGTAGAAGGAGAGAACCTCGCCTTTTCCCGCATGCTCGTCAATAAGCTCAAGTTTATATGGCTGATCCTTCATAAGCTCTTTCGCTTCTTCGGCGGTCATGGTGAATTTGGTGATTTCAAGTCCGGTTTTGATGATCTTTGCCATTTCCGCTTCAATATTTTCAAGATCTTCTGCGGTAAAAGGACGTTCAACGTCAAAATCGTAATAGAAACCGTTTTCTATTGCGGGACCGATTGAAAATTTTGCGTTGGGGAAAAGATGAAGAACAGCCTGGGCCATAACGTGGCTCGTTGTATGCCAAAAGGCTTTCTTTCCGTAAGGATCATCAAAAGTGAGGATCTCAACTTCACAGTCTTTTTCGATGGGAGTGCGAAGATCACAGCCAACGCCGTCGATTTTTGCGGCGCAGGCAATTCTTGCAAGCCCGGCGCTTATGTTCTGGGCAATTTCGTATGGGGTGATACCGTTTTCAAATTCTTTGATATCACCGCGAAGTGATACTTTTACCATTTCGTGTTTCCTCCATTTTATTTTATGTTGTATTAGCTCTTTGAATAGGGATGAAGTTTATTTGCGGATATCTGCAAATAAAAACAGCCCCACCCCAAATCAATAAGGGGCGAAGCTGAAAGCTCCACGGTTCCACCCTTGTTTACGGAAAATATCCCGCACTCAAAGTTTGCCTTAACGTGGCAAAGCCGTTCTGCTCGCAATGCTTACAGACTCTCCGGGAATGGTGATCCGCGGTTTCGACAAATGCCTTTCAGAATAGTGGCATTCTCTCTGGGACGAAATTCCGTTTCAATTTTCCCATCAACGATTTCTAATATGTAAATAATGATATCATTATTATTCGGTTTTGTCAACGATTTATTCACAAAAACATATGAGCAATATTTTTGATTATAATAATTTAGATTATATAACTTTTTATTTTTTGTGTATTTTTTGTGCCTTTTATATATGTAAAGAATTTATTCATTCATTTTAATGCAAATTTCCTTGACAGAAGTGCTTGTTTATATTAAAATATATATTAACATGTAAAATTTTGCTTGCCGCAAAGTTTTGCATTTAATATATAGAAAGGATAATATAATCACCAATGGAATTTTTGACCTTTACAAACGGCGCAAATATATTCGCTGATATGACATCAAGCGATATACTCGCCTGCGTGATCATTGGAATCATTGCTTTGGTCGTTGGTTTGATAATAGCGTTTCCTCTCGGTGTTGCGTACAGACGCAAAGTTGCCGAAGCCGAACTCGGTTCTGCGGAAGAGGAAGCAAGACGCATTTTAAACGAATCAATCAAAACAGCTGAAAGTCGTAAAAAAGAAGCCCTTGTTGAAGCGAAAGATGAGATTCATAAGCTCCGTTCTGACGTTGAAAAGGAGCTTAAAGACCGCCGTGCGGAAGTCCAGCGTCAGGAGCATCGTATTCAGCAAAGAGAAGAGTCGCTCGATAAAAAAGCCGATAACCTTGATAAAAAAGAAGAGGTTATTCAGGAAAGACTTCAGGCGGCTGAAACAAAACTTAACGAAACCGAACAAATCAAAAAGAGCCAGTTTGAAATGCTCGAAAGGATTTCCGGTTACAGTGAGGAACAGGCAAGAAACCAGCTTCTTGAAGAAGTTGAAGCAAAGCTTGCCCATGAAAAGGCACTTCGCCTTATGCAGTTTGAGCAGCAGCTCAAAGATGAATCCGAGGAAAAAGCAAGAGAGATACTCGGTACCGCAGTTTCAAGATGCGCGCCGGATTACGTTGCCGAAGCAACCGTTTCCGTTGTACCGCTTCCGAGCGACGAGATGAAAGGACGCATTATAGGACGCGAGGGCCGCAATATCCGTGCTCTCGAAACCCTTACGGGAGTTGACCTTATTATTGACGATACTCCAGAGGCTATCACGCTTTCAAGCTTTGATCCCGTAAGACGTGAGATTGCCCGTTTGAGCCTTGAAAAGTTAATTCAGGATGGAAGAATCCATCCCGCAAGAATTGAGGAAACAGTTGAGAAATCCCGTAAGGAAGTCGATGCAAAAATCAAACAGGACGGCGAAAGAGCTGTTCTTGAATGCGGCGTTCACGGTATTGCTCCTGAGCTTGTAAGACTTCTCGGACGTATGCGTTACAGAACGAGTTACGGTCAAAATGTTCTTCAGCATTCTATCGAGGTTGCCCAGCTTGCAGGTATGCTTGCAAACGAAATGGGCGGAGTTGACGCGAATATGGCAAGAAGAGCAGGCCTTCTCCACGATATTGGAAAAGCCCTTACTCACGAGATAGAAGGAAGTCATATTTCAATAGGCGTTGACGTCGCAAGAAAGTATAAAGAGCCCGAAGCTGTTATCCACGCCATTGAAGCCCACCACGGAGACGTTGAAGCAAAAACGGCCATCGCGTGGCTTGTTCAGGCGGCGGATGCCATTTCTGCGGCAAGGCCCGGCGCAAGACGTGAAAACCTTGAAAGTTATATCAAACGTCTTGAAAAGCTTGAAGAAATCGCCAATTCCTTTGAAGGCGTTGATAATTGCTTCGCTATCCAGGCAGGACGTGAAGTCCGTATCATCGTTAAGCCAGAGCTTATCAATGATGAACAGATGGTTCTTCTTGCGCATGAGATCGCGGAGAAAATTGAAAATGAGCTTGACTATCCCGGTCAGATCAAGGTACACCTTGTCCGTGAGAGCAAAGCTGTTGATTACGCAAAATAATAAAACTGCGGCAGGAAATTTCCTGCCGCGTTTTTTTATAAACTATTTAGATAAAATTCTAAATAGTGTTGACAATCCGATTTTTTTGTGGTACTATCTATTTAGAAATATTTCTAAATACTTTTGAAAGGAGAATGGGTTTATGAGTTTTGGAGAAACGTTTAAAGCTCTTTCGGATCCTGTGAGGCGTGATATATTGACCATGCTCAAAAAGGGAA